>JAYTKL010000280.1:0-7041 GCA_043730305.1 Deinococcales bacterium
TGCCAAGCGCTTGACCGTTCACCACTTCGGTTTGGGTCACGCCCAAATCGAGGGTGTCAATCGTGAATTCCCAACCGCGATAGTTGGCTTTGGTTTTGACGACAATGCCGTTTGGAATGCGTCCTGGTCTTGCAGGAGCATTTGCGCCACCCAGAATCAAATCAAAGTTATAACCGCCCGCGCTGAACGCCACGGGTGCGGTGGCAGTCGCCTCGAGCGTCCCTTTGATCTCGAGTTTGGCGGTTGGGAAGAACAAGCCCATCCAAGCTGCGCTGGTGTCTGGTGGCGTTGGATTTGCGCCGTAAGCTGATTTCAGCACGTTCGGGCTTTGAGTGTCGGAAAGGTCAAGAATCGCGGCTTGGTTGGCTTTGAGGGTCACGCCCGTGCAGCCAAGTTTGATGTCGTTTGTTTTGGTGATGCCAGTGGCGTACAAATCGCCACCCGCCGAGAGGCTTTGATTGCTAAATTCAAAACGTTCACCCAAAGCAAGTGCGGGTTGCGCGAGTTGGGTTGCACCCTGATTGGCGGCGTTGCCTGGGGTGTATTTGCCCTTACTGACAGGCTGACTTTTGCTGATTTTCTCGAGCGTAACATCACTGAAGTTAGCTCCTGCTGTTTCGTATTTGATGCAGCTTGGGCGCGACACGGGCAACGAACCATCCAGTTTTGCGCCGCCCGTGGTCAGCAACAACCTCGAGATTGACAGTTTTTGCGGGGCAAGTCCAAGCGGTGTGGTCAGCTCGAGGAGGGGTGAAAATTTCTTCTCGAGTTGTCCAGAAAAAACCTTGGCGGTGTTGCCGTTGATGCTGACAGTCAAGCCCGAAAAATCGAACGGGATGTTCTCGGCTGCCAGAGCGCCGCCAACAATCAAATCCAGCGTTGCCGTTCCCGAAAATTGATTGATCAGCGGACTGGTTACAGTTTTAATCTCGAGCGTAAACCCACCAATCTCGAGCAGCGTCGGCAGGGTTGCAGGTGTGACGTTATAGGTTATTCGGTTGGAAAGTTTTGCGACTGAACCTGGAGTGTTTGGGTCTGGAATGGTCTTGAACTCGAGGATATGCAGTCCCTCTTGACTGGTTGGAATATTAAACTCGAGTGTGCCAGGAGTTTTGTTGACGTTCAGGTTCAGACTTGCTGCCTCAAGGATTTGATTGTCCAGAATCCAATTGCCCTCGAGTAAGCCCCCACCTGTATACCCAATAGCGAGTACAACCTTTTGCAAGGACAGTTTTTTGACGTTCACCTGTGTGCTGTTCTGCGGCTGGAATGCCAGTTTCAGGCTCGAGACTTGCACGGCTGGGCTGAGGTTCAGGGTTAAGGTTTTGCGCGGCAGGTTGTTCGCACCAGCGCCGTTCAGCACCAACTTGACGATTTTGACACCAGCATTGTCGTAGGTGTGCTTGACGGTTGCAGTGCCATCGGCTTTGACACTCACCAGTTCAAATTCGTTGTTTTCACCAAACTGCAAAGTGTACTGATAACCCAAGCTTTTCAGCAGTCCGGTCATCTTGAAGGTGATGACTGAATTGGCGCTTTCAATACCCGTAAACGCCAGCGTGTCATCCAGGTTTGCCAGGTTGACCGTGATGGGCTTAATTTGGGTGACACCACCAGGGTAAATGAGCCTGACGAAATACTGCCCCAAGGCACTGTAGCGATGCTGAAGGCTCGAGGCAGTCTGACCACTGATGGTCGAAATCGTGCCGTCGCCCCATTCCAGGCTGTAATCCACGGCAGCCAAGAGTTGATTTAGATTTGCGGTGACCAGTTGATCTGGCAGTGCAGGGTTTGGGTTCAGGTCAAAACCAGCCACGGGAACGCTGACGGTGATCGGTTGAATCACGGGCGCATTGTTTGGATAGGTCAATTTGACCACGTAAGTACCAGCCGCCGCATACGTGTGCTTTGGCGCGGCGCTCGAGACTCCAGAGAACGTTTCGTTGGCAGAATTATCGCCCCACTCGAGGGTGTATGTCACCACAGGCAGCAGGTTTCCGAGTGTCGCCGTCAAGCTTTGACCTGGGTTGATATTGCTCGAGCTGAGGTTCAGGGTTGGCAGAGGAATTTCGACGGTTGCCGTACCAATGACTGGTGCGCCACCAGGAGCACTCAGACCCACCACGTAAATTCCAGCCACTGTATACGTATGCTTTAATTCGGCGTTGCTGACACCCGTAATCGGGTCACTCGAGCCGTCGCCCCAGTCGAGGGTATAACTCGCACTTGAAGCCAATCCTGTGAGCTTGGCAACCATCGCTTGCCCAAGGTTGACTGGGTTTGGACTGAGGGTCATGGCAGCAGTTGGAAGCGCAACAGTGATGGTATCAATGACCGGTGCAGCGCCAGTGACCAACAATTTGACTGGGAAAGTACCAGGCTTGGCATAGGTGTGCAGCAAAACATCTTTGGTTTTGCCAGTGGTCGTGTCGCTCGAGCCGTCACCCCAATCGAGGGTGTATTGCAAGCTTGCCACAAGGTTTCCAAGGCTGGCTTTGGCAGCTTGACCCAGGTCTACCGCGTTGGAATCGAGCAGCAGTGTCGGTGCGGGAACACCAACCGTGACCGGTAAAATAACGGGTGCGATGCCTGTTGCCGTGATTTTTGCTGCGAATGTTCCTGCCGCCGCAAAGGTGTGCTTGGAAGTAAACGTCATGACACCCGTGATTGGATCACTAGCACCGTCACCCCAGTTTAGGGTGTAATCAACGCTTCCAATCAGGTTGCTGACGTTGGCTGTAACCTCGTGTCCAACTTCTGTGGGGTTCGGGGCGATTGCCAGATTTGGTGCGGGAATCGTCACGGTGACGCTCGAGATCACGGGGGCAATCCCAGTCGCGGTGAGTTTTGCAGTGAAAGTGCTGGCTGTGGCATACGTGTGCGGGACGCTCAAGGTTGTCACGCCCGAAACCGGATCGCTGCTACCATCACCCCAATCCAGGCTGTAACTCACGCTCGAGACAAGGTTGGTCAATGTTGCCGTGGTTGCTTGCCCCAAAGTAATGCTCGAGGGTGAAATGACCAGTGTTGGCGTTGGAATAGTGATGGTGATGCTCGAGATTACAGGTGCAATTCCAGTTGCGGTGAGTTTTACAGTGAACGTTCCGTTTAATGCGTAAGCGTGGGTGGGCGCAGCCGTGACCACTCCAGAAATTGGGTCGATCACACCGTCACCCCAATCCAGGCTGTAATTGACGCTCGAGATCAGGTTGCCAAGGTTTGCGGTGATGTTCTGTCCAATGTTGGCAGTGGCTGGATTCATTGCCAGCGTGGGCGTTGGAATGCCGACATTGATACTCTGGATGACTGGTGCAATGCCAGTCGCGCTCAGTTTGACGCTAAACGTGCCAGGATTTGAGTAGGTGTGCGTCGGCGTAAGACTAACTGCCCCGCCAATCGGGTCAACCACGCCGTCGCCCCAATCGAGGTTGTAAGCAACAATCGACACCAAGTTTCCAACATTTGCCGTGACCGACTGCCCCACGGTGGCGCTCGAGGGAACGCTGAGGGTCGGTGTGGGAATGGTGATGGTGATGCTCGAGATCACAGGCACAAAACCCGTGGCAGTCAATTGCACCGAAAACGTGCCCGCTGTCGCATAGACGTGCTGACTGGTCATGTTGACCACACCACCGATGGTTTCACTCGCGCCATCTCCCCAAGCCAGGGTGTAATTGACGCTCGAGATCAGGCTGGTGATGTTGGCACTGACCAGATCGCCAACACCTGCTGGGTTAGGGCTGACAACCAAGCTTGGTGGCGGTGGTTTGACCGTGATGCCTTGAATAACTGGCGCAATGCCCGTTGCCGTGACTTTGACCGTGTAAAAACTGGCGTTGGCATACGTGTGCGAAATGCTGGCGGTGGTCACGCCCGAAATTGGATCGCTCGAGCCGTCACCCCAATCGAGGGTGTATGTGATCGCCGCCAGTAGGTTTCCGACGTTGGCGCTGACCGCTTGCCCAAGTGTGACGCTCGAGGGGGCAACGGCAAGTGTTGGAACCGGCAAGCTGACTTGCGCCGTGGCAAGGCAAATTGGTGTACCAGCAATGCCCGCACTCAGTGGTGGGGTTGTGACTTTTAATTGAAATGTGCCAGTCGTGGCAAACGTATGGTTTCCAGTAAACCCACCCGTCGCGCTCGAGGTGAACGCATCAATTGTGCCGTCACCCCAATCCATATTCCAAGCCAGGTTTGGCACCAAGCTCGAGACTTGAGCGCTGGTTGGCGAAGCAAATACGGTGTTTGACGGGGTCACCAGAATGTTACACGGCGGATAACTGATGTTGATGCTCGATTGCGCGACAGGGGCTTGATCGCCAGCCGTGACGCGTTTAAGGATCACAATGAATGTTCCAGCGCCAGCATAACTGTGACTCAAATTTTGGGTCGTGCCACGTCCGGTATTGAAAGAGTCGGTTGTGCCGTCGCTCCAATCCAACAAATAATCCTGACCCGAGATCAGATTGGTCATGGCGGCAGTCACAGTCTGCCCTACTCCTGCGCTGGAAGGCAAGCTGAGCGATTCGACGCTTTGCGTCCACGCCCAGCCTCCAAGGGCGGCAAGCAAGCCCAGCACCAGCAGCCAGGGTACGGTTATTTTGTTTTTCACGGGTTTCTCCTTTTAAAAAATGGTGTTGCTCGAGGGTCTAAAACATGTACCGAATGCCAATACCAAAACTGAGTTGTTCGCTGATGACAGGCGAAAGCGTGCGGCGGTAACTGCCAGAAAAGTTCAAGCTGAGGTTGGGCAAAATTCGGTACAACACACTGGTGCTTGCCGTGCCAGACAAACCTCGGTAGTAAACAAACCCAAGATCAAAACTGATTGTCCAAGGGTCGCTCGAGTAACTGGCACTGACATTCAGACCGCCGTTGGCTTCGAGCGCGAAAGTTTTTTGGTTGGGGCGCAGGTCGAAATTGACTCGAGCGGAAAAGTTAAACGGTGCAACTTTGTACGCGCCTTGCAGTCGAACGCCCAAACGTCCGAACCACAATTGCTGATCGGGGTCAAAACTGATATTCAAGCTGGTCTGTGCTCGAGCGTTCCATTGCTTGTTGCGGTAAGAAAATTGCGCTCCAAAATCGTGATCGGGATTGTCCCCAAAACTGATGGCGTAATTTGCGCCAAAATTGGTTTGTTGATCCAATTCGTAATCGCCAGTCAATGCCAACGAAACACCAGTGCTGCTGCCTCGAGCGATTGAAAGCGACAGCGTGAGTGGATCAAATCGGGTCGAAGCCAAGCTCAGGTTTTCACTGTCGCCGTTGCTCGAGTTCCAAGCGACTTGAGCGCTTAAAGTCTCTAATTCCAAGAACGGGTATTTTCCCTCGAGTTTCAGGTCGTAACGCGGACCACCCTCCTGAAAGCGCACGCCAGTTCCAAAACTTAAATCCACAACATCCAATTTGCCGCGCACTTCGGCTTTCAACGTTTGACTGAGGTTGGTGTTATTGCTGACTGGCACAAACACGCTCGAGAGTGCATAACCCGCGCTCCAACGCCAGTTGGTTGCAAAATTGCCTTTCAGGCTGGCGTCAAAGGAATTGACGGTGTAACCACTCTGGGCGCTCGAGTCAGACTCGAGGTAATACACCAGTGTTGTGTCGCTGAAATACTGAATGCCTTCGCTGGGTTTGGGCAGCAGAAACGCGCCTACAACCAGCAAACTATTCTTGCGCGAACCAAGTTCCGAACCCGTACCGCCCGTAAACTCGAGGCTGGCAAAACCAAAATTGCCGCTGGCTTCAAGGCTTGCCTTTTGCCGCACCAAGTTAAAATCGGTGAGTTTGAAGGTGAAACTAAAGTCTTCAAATTGTTGTTTGAACGCCGCTTCGAGCGTGATTGCCGAGGTGAACTCGCCCGTTTCAATCGGGAATGGGTAAAAAAACCGAATCTGAAAAAAGTTACTCGGCGCAGGTGTTGTTTGCGCTACGGCGAAACTCGAGAAGCAAGTTGCGATGGCAAACACCAGCCACCAAACTCGAGCAATCTGACCTTTCATGACGTGTGTGCTGACATATTGACTCACCTCTTGGGCATACCTTGACAGTGGGTGCGTAGCTTGGGCGTAGCCTGTGAGTTGAAAACTCGAGGGGCAACAAAATGAATTAAGGAATTATCCGAAAATAACGTCCGTATTTGAAATCCAAAGAACCTTGATTCTCACGTGTGAAAGAACCAAACTCCCTTCTCCTGATGTTGCGACCATGCCCGCAGCGCCCAAGCCCGTAAGGTGCTGCTTTAAGGGCAAGACAGGTGCGTTTTATGGTCAAGACGGGAGAAGCGACCCTGCCCGCTAGGTGCACGTTCAGGGTCAAGAAGGGTCGGGGATGAGCGACCATGCCCGCCAGGTGCACGTTTATGGTCAAGAGAGGGTAGAAAACCCAATTGTTGGTTTTTCGTAGCAATTACTTCAAACCTGAATGATTGACGCTCCAACTCGAGTCTCGAGCAATGTGCTCTCGAGCGGCGGCTTTCATGGTGTCGGCAACCACGGTGTACACGGCAATCCAGGCTTCTTTGACTTCGCTGGTGAAATCCTCGCCAAGACCTTTTTCCAAAGTCCATAACAAGGCACTGCCCACCGTTTCGTAATGTGCTTCGGTCACGCCGTAGCCTGCGTGGCTTTGCCCCAGTTTAGCCAATGCGGGCATGACGACTTCTGGTTTGGTCAGGTTGGCGACTGCCACGCCGAGCATGGTCATGAGTTTGTGTCCTTGTTCGGTCATGTCGCCGCGAAACAAGGGTTTCAGGTTTGGGTCAAGCTCGAACAGGCGTCCGTAAAACAGTTCGGCGGCAACAACGGCGATGGGTTGAACTTTGGCGAATGATGTTTGCACCAATTGGGCTTGCAGCGGGTTCATGGGTTCACCTGTAATCTCGAGTAACCGCGTGAATCTTGAGTGGTTTTGTGTCGTCTGGCAGAGTTGAATTGAATGGTTGCTTGCATTTTTTGTACCTCCGTGGCAAAGCTTAGGAAATGCCGCGTAGCTGGAACGTAGCCGCGCCGAATAACCTCGAGTTTGTCTTTTGTGTCA
>JAYTKL010000281.1:0-2565 GCA_043730305.1 Deinococcales bacterium
TCGAGCGACTCGGAAAGCATTTTGAGGTTCTCTTCAAGGCTTGTGCGCAGGACTTTTTCGACGTGCAGGGGCCAGACCTTGCCGTACAACTGCACCACAGGCGTGTTCGCCTCGAGCGTTCGCTGCAAGCCCGCATCCCGTGACACCAGGGTTTCAGGGCGGCGGGTCGCGCCAAACGCCACCAGTTTTGCTTTCAACTCGAGTTCTGGGGCGCGTTCAAAAAACTCGAGGTCGCGCGGGAAAACCTGTGGCCAGCCCCCCTCGAGATAGGTGACGCCAAGGCTGTCAATTAGGGGCGCGATTCGGAGTTTATCTTCGACACTGAGCGTGACATCGCCCGCCAGCGCCCCGTCACGCAGTGTGGTGTCCAGAATCGTTATGGGTTTCATGGCTCGAGTTTACCGTGTCTCGAGCCAGCAAGGTCGGTTTGAGTTTTAAGGGTTTTTGATTTTTTTCCAGGCGTCCAAGTACAGTTTTTCCTGGTCGCCAAGATCGGCAATAAACTCGAGTTTAGCGTCTGAACTTGGGTAGGTGATGGTGTTTTTCAGGTCGCTTATCGGCAGCAAGGCTCTAGATTTTTCGTTGGGTGTGCCCGATTTGGTATATTTGGACAGTGTTGCCCCGTTTTGGGCGTCCAGAATAAAATTGATAAAGTGGTGTGCCAGGTCGGGGTTGGGTGCGCCCACTGGTATTGCCATATTGTCCACGTAAATTTGCGCTCCCTCTTTGGGAATAAAGTAACCAATGTTTGGGTTTTGCGCCGCCAATTGACCCGCGTCAGTGTTGAACAAAATTCCTGCCGCAATTTCGCCCTTCAGTAATTTTGCCCTAACATCCGCACCGCCCAGGAAACCCACCGAACGCGCTTTGGCAGCCCGAACCATCTTCTCGGCTCGAGCGATATCGTCTATGTTTGTGCTGCTCATGCTTTTGCCCAGGTACAACAACGCCGAACCAATCATTTCTCGAGGTGCGTCATAGAGCGCGAATTTTCCTTTTTGCAGCTTGGGGTCTAGCAGCAAGCCCCAACTTTTTACGGGCTTACTGATCTTGTCTTTGCGGTAGGCAATGCCCAACGTCCCCCATTGATACGCCGCACTGAATTTGTTGCCAAGATCATAAATGGGGCTGCGAAAACGATCGCCCAAGTTGCGTAAATTTGTGATTTTTCGCGTCTCGAGCGGGCGCAGCAGATGACGGCGCAACATTTCACCAATCACGTAATCGGTCGGGATCACCACATCGTACTTGCCCAAGCCTTTTGACTCGAGCTTCTGAATCAAATCGGGGTTGGTATCAAAAATTTCGATTTTGACTTTGGCACTGTTTTGTTGTTCAAACTGTTTGACCAGCGCGGGGTCGATGTAATCGTTCCAGGTGAAAAGATTCAGGTCGCGCGTTTGCGCCAAACTGCTCAGTCCAATGACGCTGGCGGTCAAGCTCGAGAAGATCCAAAAATATTTTTTCATGTTATTTCCTCGAAAATCGAGCCACGGCGGCTCGTAAACTGATGCGCATTCTTTCCAGAGCTTGAGCCAGATCGCCAATTTCATCTTTGCTGCTGGCGGTGATTGCTTGCTCGAGATCACCCATGCTGACCTTGTCGGCAAGGTTTGCCAAGTTGGTCATTCGTTTTGAGATCAGGTTGGCAAAATAGCTGGCGATGGCGCTGACCAGTGCCAGGGTGATGCCTAAGACAATCAGGGTCAAATTGATTGATCTGGCGGCGGGTTCGCCGATGGTTCTGGCATCGAGCGCCAAATGAACCGAACCGAGTTTATTTTCGATTGGGTAGGCAACAAAATACTCAGATTTGCCACTGGTATCCGTAAAAATCTGAGCAAATGGATTTTTGGGATTGGGGTTTTCGGCGAATTGCAACGCATTTTTGGTATCTTGGGAAATGTTTAATGCACCGATTTGTTCAATGGTTTGGACATCATCTGGTGCTAATTTCGTATATGTTCCAACAGGATTGTTGTACTTTCCTGAGCCTACTTCACTGTCGTCAAAGTCTTGGTCGTACACGGCAATCAATTTGCCTTTTGCGTCTGTGACTGCCACATGGGTCAGCGGTAAGACTTTGGCTTTGAACAAATCCACCACGTTTTGTTGAACGATAGCCAAATTGACGGGCGTGTTCAAACCACCCGTGGCATCGTCTACCCCGCTGAGCACCTGCCTCGAGAAGAGGGCTGCGGTTTGCAGTGCGCCGCGCACCAGTAAGCCTTCAGAGGTTTTGGCACGGCTGGTAAACGTGTCGGTCAGCCATGCGCCGCCCAACAGCAAGACTGGCAAAATTGCCAGTGGCAGAATTTTCCAGCGCAACGACAACCAACCCTGTGCTCGTTTACCAAAAGTTGAATCTGGTCGTTTGGCTTGTTTGGCGGCAACAGATTTTAACTGTTCAGAAAAACTCGAATTCGTATCGGCTTTGGGCTGGGTTGCCTGCTCCAAATGTACGATCTCAACATCAACGCCTGCCGCTTTAAACTTGGCGGCAATGTCATTGATAGATTGAATCGATTGCGGCTTTAGCAGCAAACCATTTGATACCAAAAGTTT
>JAYTKL010000282.1:0-1390 GCA_043730305.1 Deinococcales bacterium
AAGCCATCGAAACCCTTGCCCCTCGAGCTTTTATTTTTGAAAATGTCAAAGGATTATTGCGTTCCTCGTTTGCCGATTATTTCGAGTACATTCGCTTGCGGCTGACTTACCCAAGGGCGGTTTGTGCTGTGGACTGCGATTGGAAACAGCATTTGCTGGTGTTGCGCAGTTTAAAAAAGTATTCGGATTTGACTTACGACGTGCAATTTGCGCTTTTGAATGCCGCAGATTATGGTGTGCCACAACAGCGCGAACGGGTTTTTATTGTTGGTTTACGGTCAGACCTTAAGCTTCAGTGGTCGTTTCCCAAGCCCACGCATTCTCGAGAACAACTGTTGTGGGACATGAATGTTACTGGGAGTTACTGGAAACGGCATGACCTACCATCAATCTTGAATGACCAAGAAGTATCTCGAGCTACCAGCCATTTGCAACCTTGGAAGACGATCAGAGATGCTCTACAAGATGTTCCAGACCCGCAATCCGTTCATGGCATTCCAGATCATGTCTTTAGAGATGGTGCTCGGAGTTATCCTGGGCATACTGGAAGCCCTCTTGACTGGGTTTCTAAAACCATTAAAGCGGGAGACCATGGTGTACCTGGCGGCGAAAACATGCTGCGATTCGAGAATGGAACGGTACGGTATTTGACGGTGTTTGAAGCCAAAAAAATTCAAACTTTCCCTGAGCAGTACCAAATTGAAGGGGCTTGGACCGAAGCCATGCGTCAAATTGGAAATGCCGTTCCAGTCAAACTGGCACAAATATTGGGACAACAACTGAGACAGACACTCGAGGTGTCAAATTCGAGAGTTTCCGAAGGTATTCGCCAACCAATACCTTCGATACAACACAATCTTTTTGAGTCGTTGTCATCCTCGAGTAGTAACCTTTGACCTTTCCTATGTTGCCTTTGTGCGCTACACTGACCGCTTGTAAAGGTGGTTGGTGTGCTTTCGTTCGAGTTCAACAAAACAATTCAGTCCATCCATCCCGCCCTGATCTCGAGGGTCGAGGATGGCTCGGCGGCGTTCAAGGCGGGTGTCAAGGCAGGCGACGCGCTTCACCGCGTCAACGGCAATGCGATCACCGACATCATTGCCTACCGCCGTGAACTCGAGCGTGGTGATGTGACGCTCGAGGTGAAAACTGAGGCTGGGGTATTGCTGGAGTTTGAAGTTTCCTGGGAAGACCCTGGTCTCGAGTTTAGCGAGGTGCTGTTTGACGGCATCAAACTCTGCGCCAACAAGTGCGAGTTTTGTTACGTGCATCAGATGCCCAAAGGTTTTCGCAAGAGTTTGTACATCATGGATGACGATTACCGGCTTTCGTTCTTGTACGGTTCGTTTGTCACGCTGACCAATTTGACCGATGACGATTTCAACCGAAT
>JAYTKL010000283.1:0-8051 GCA_043730305.1 Deinococcales bacterium
GTTTCGCACCTCGAGCAACTCGGTTTGCCGTCCGACAAAAAGCGTCATGTTGGTTGGCAGGCTGCTCTGGCTGACGAGCGTTTTGACTTCGCGCTTCACGGTGTTTTCGGCAATTGCTGGCGTGCTCAGACCTGTGCGCAAACTGGCAGCCAAATCACGAATGTCTTCTGGAACATCAAGCTCCAGGGCATGTTTAAACTCGCGCCCGAAACGTTCAAAAATGCTCAAACCCACCTGCTCGAGCTTGGCATTCTTTGAGAGTTTCAGCATGGCGCGTACAAATTCATCGTTTAACGGATCGTGTTTTAAAGCGCTGTCCAAGCATTGAAAACCCGCCGCAAATTCGCCCAGTCCTTCCAGTTGAGCCGAGCGTTGCAAGACCGCGTTGCGCCAACCCGATTGCAATTCCTCGCGTTCAAACTCGAGCCAGGATTCAAACTCGAGCGAACCCACAGGGTTGGTGTTCAGTAAGAATTCGCCCGTGTACAACTCGAGCGCCGCCGCCCAATCCTGATGCTGCAAGGCTTTTTTGAACAGTGCAATGTCGCTGATGCCGTTGTAACGCACCCGCAGCGTTTCAGTCTCGAGCTGCTGACCGAACACCAAACCCCTGGCGCGGTACAGCAGTTGTCGTAAACTCTGGCGTCCAGAAGCTTCGTCGGCTTCGGACCAGAACAACAACACCAGTTCTTCACGCGACACCCAAGTTTCTCGAGCCGCCAGAAACGCGACCAACCACAGCGGTCGCTCGAGTGAGAGTTCGCTGGTTTGTGTACCCTCGAAGCGCGGTGTGCCGAGTAGGCGAAGCATGGCTTTTATTATGCGTGAAAATACCCAAAGATTCGAGAACCCTAACGCTATCAGATCAAAACTATTGCTCGAGCGATACCCAAGACTGACCGTCAAAACGCCGAATCAACACCTGATGCGACTTTTTCAGACCCTCGCGCCAGGCAACGATCGGGTTGCCGGTCGAATCCAGCACGATGCTGCACGAATCGGCATTGTTCTTGGAATTGATTTTGATATTTGTACCAACTTCAAGCCACGCCTCGCCGTTCCAAGATTTCACCAGCACATTGTCAACCATCGTGCTTTCGATCCAAGCCACAGTTGGATTGTCGCTGGCATTCAAAGCAATTTTCGGATTGCTCGCCGCGCCCGTTTCACCATTGACTGTGTTGGCAAAAGGCTGCCAGGTTTTGCCGTTCCAGCGCTTGACGCTGACATCAAAACCCTTGTTCGCCTCCGCCCAGGCAATAATGGGTTGATCCTCGGCGTTGAGCTGCATCGAAATCATGCCCGCGTAATGGTTGGTGTCCAAATTAAGAGATTTGCCACCCAACGCATTCCAAGATTTACCCGCCCACGTACCCGCAAACACATTGAAATCGGTGCGCCCAACCCCAGGCACAAAATAGGCTCGAGAGTACGCCAGAATCGCTGTGCCCGACTTGGTCACACCAATGTCCCTCGAGCGGCTCGAGTCGCTCATGTCAGCACTGAGCGAACCCTTGTCAATGACTTGCCACTGCTTGCCGTCCCAGCGTTTCACCAGAAAGTCGTCCACATTACCGTCGGGTGAAAGTTCGCTAAAACCCAAAAGCGGATAACTTTGAGCGTCAATCGCCAGAATCGGATTGTCAGGCGCAGAGTTTTTGGATTTGCTCGGGCTTTGACCGAACTGCTGCCAGCTTTGCCCATTCCAACGCGCCACGTAAATTTTGCCAGGACCGCTGGCTTTGCCCTTGTTGATGTTGCTGCGTTCCGTCCACGCCACCACCGGCGAATCGTTGTGATCGAGTTTAAGCGTGACATCAAAGGAATTAAATTTTTTGTCCACATTCAGCGATGTTCCCACGCGCTCCCAAGTTTTACCGTTCCAACGCTTGACAAAGGCGTTATAAACACCATTGACGGTTTCGATAAAGGCAACCATCAAGACGTTTTTCTTGGTCATCACCAAACTGGGGCGACCCGCATCCAGCGCCGCATTGTTGTTCACCAGCGTAAAACTGGGCGGGTTTGATTGGGCGTTTACAGGTGCTCGAGAAACCAGCATCAATCCAAAAACGAGGACACCAGCGCCAAACACCACCGACCCAAACGTTGAGATTTTCATGGCTCGAGATTAGCGCCTGAACAACGTTATATCAACTCGAGAACAAATTTAAACGCCAATCGCACGCAAGAACGTTTGTGCGATTAATTGACTACCAGTTTCGTTCGGATGCACCCGATCATCACTGAATGCCGACGCCTCGAGAGAACTCTCATCAAACGCCTCCTGAAATGGCACGAACAGCGCCCCAAACTCGAGCGCCAAACTGTTCACGACTGCCGCGTACTGATCGACTCGAGCACGAAATGGGTCATTGTAATCAGGTTCAATCAAAAATGGTGACACCAAAATCAACCCCGCTTTGCCACGTAAAGGCTCGAGCAATTTGCGGTAATTGGCTTCAAATTCATCGATCAACACAGCCTCGTTTGGTCTGGCATCAAAAAACCGCCAGACATCATTGACGCCAATCGCCATCGAAACCCAGTCTGGCTTGTGCGCCAAAATATCATGCTCAAAACGCATCAGCATGTTACGTGTGGTGTCACCACCCACGCCCCGATTCAAAAATTGCAACTCGAGATTCGCGTATTGCTGCTGCAAATGCTGAACCACCAGCGCCACATAACCGTAACCATACGAGTCAAAATCGTTGCGGTCACGTCCCGCGTCTGTAATGCTGTCGCCATCAAAAACAATTCGTTGATTTGCTGTAAAAATCATCATTTCCTTCCAACTAGGGGATGGTTTGTAGTAGAGAGTCCATCCTTTGGCACGAGCCTCAGTGTTGCTCTGCTTGCGTTTCAGAACCTCGAGCACTGCATTATCAAGCACTGCATTATCGAATCAGCATGACCTTGAAGGGCAAGTGGGGAAGCTTCTTCCAAGCCTGTTCTGCCGTCAGCACAGGTTGTCCACCGACCTCTGCCAGTGCCAGACACGCACAATCCCCAAGGCTGAGGTTATACGGATTGCGTCTGGCATAGTAAAACGCGGCGACATCAGACTGTTCGGCATCAAATGCGACCACCTCGAGCACGTCTTTTAACAAATCAAAGTGGGAATCGATCAATTGTGGCGTGTACGTTCCTAAGCCAACGAGTTTGCCTTTGACTTCGGTTCGGTTCACCGTAGAAATCAGCAAGTCACCCTTCTCGAGTGCCTGTTTGACCTTTTCACTGCCTGGTTCTTTGAGGAAAAATGCCATCAATGCGCTGGCATCTACAACCATTTTTGGGCAGCCTCCGCACGGCGTTCATCGAGCAATTCTTGCACCAAATCACGACCATCTTCCCTGGCAAAAGCGCCGTGCAATTCCTTGATGATGGCATGGCGGGTGGTGATCCTGACGCTGTCACCCTCGAGACGCACGATCAGGGCATCACCTGGTTTGAGGTTCAGAATTTCTCTGAATTCGGCAGGAATAACCACTTGACCTTTTTCGCCGAGTTTGGCATCTTTGGATACTCGAGATGACATTGTAAGACTCATGGCATTATTTTACCACAAAGGCAGGTTCAGTTCTACTTATTTATTTTTGTACCCTATAACAATCCGAACGCCTCGAGCACGGCAGGAGGCGGATTTTTGGGACGCATTCTGACGGGGTCAACCCAAACCCATTCGGTGTCGGCTTCGACCACCAAACGAGCGTCCAAAAACCGAATTTCAAAACGTCGGTATGCTCGAATGCCATTGGCGTTGGTGTGCGTGAAAATCTCGAGCGAATCGTTTAAAAGTGCTGAACGGTGATACGTGATGTTGTACTTTCGTACCACTGGCACAACCCCGTGCGATTGCATGACGGGTAAACCCATACCAATATGCAGCGAATGCGCCCTGGCGGTATCTTCCATGTAACGCATGTAAACCGCGTTGTTCACATGCCCAAGTTCATCCAAATCCGCCTGGATTACCGTAATCACATGCGAGAAACTCGAGCGCGGGTCTTTGGAAAGTTCCATTAGTCCAGCACCTCGAGAATCGCGTATTTAAGATACCGAGATTCGGGCAAGAGCAGTAATTCGGGATGATCCGCACCTTGCCCGCGCCGCTCGAGCACCCGTACACTGCGTCCCGAATCTTTAACAGCGTCGGTCAGCATCACGTAAAAATCGTTCTCGGAAACGTGAAAACTGCAACTTGCCGTGCCAAGAATTCCGCCAGGACTGAGCAATTTTAAAGCGCGAAGATTGATTTCTTTGTACGCACGGTAGGCGCTGTCCAGGTCTCGTCTGGCTTTGGCGAGTGCCGGCGGATCAAGGCTGATGGTCTGGAATTTCGCACCTGCTTGTTCGCGTTCCCGCAAGAATTCAAACGCGTTCGCATTGGTAAATTTCATGTTCTCGAGGTTGTTCAGCTTCGCATTTTCAGCACCACGCTCGAGTGCCGCCGCGCTGGAATCCACGCATTCGACAGACTCACAGACTTTTGCCAAATGCAGCCCGAAACTCGCGTGATAACTGAAGACATCGAGTGCTTTTCCGCTTGCGTGACGCTCGAGTGCAAGGCGGTTGTCGCGTTGATCGAGAAACGCTCCCGTTTTCTGCCCTCGCCACGGATCAACCAGAAATTGAACACGACCTTCTCGAGCGATGATTGACTCTGGAACACTGCCAAAGGCCTCAAAAACATTTTGCTCCAAACCCTCGAGCAACCTTGTTTTCGAGTCAAACCGCGCCAGCACCCCAACAGGTTGAAGGCGTTCAATCAAAACCTCGAGCAACGCATCCAAGAAAGGCTCGAGCGCCGCGCAATTGCTTTGCACCACCAGAATGTTCGCATACTTGTCAATCGTTAAACCAGGCAGTCCATCCGCATCCGAATGCACCACGCGGTAAGAATCCGCATCAATACCCATTTTTGCTCGAGCATCAATCGCACTCGAGAGTCGTTTTAACAGTAGTGCCTCGTCTGCAACTTGCTCAAAACGCGTCAGCATTCGCACGGTGATCTCGGATTTTTTGTTAACGGCAGCCCAACCCAAATGTTTCCCCGCCGCGCTTTTCACTGGGTACAAACCAGGTTGTTCGGGCGCACCGGTCACGTCGGAACGGTAAATCCACGGGTGTCCAGATTTCTGGCGTTCAGTACCTCGAGCGGAAAGGGTCACGGTGTTCATCGGGGTTAGTTTACCTTTGAACAGCTTGATTCTCGAGTTTGAGATTTTAAACTTTCAAGATTGAAGCGTGTCACTCGAAATCAATTTCTCGAAGACGATTGTCACGGTCACGTTTAAATAACATGTCGGCTTCTTCGTCAGTCAAGAAACCACCGTTTTTGGGCATCAACGCCTCAAATATAGTCATTTTGCTGGCTTGCCATTTTTGATAATCCTCAAAATTGACGACTGCCACAACAGGTTTCCCATGCTTGCCGACAATCTGAGGTTCGTGTTGAGCCAGTTTTACGATTTCGGAAAATCTGAATTTGGCTTTTTCAAATTCCCAAATAGAATCGTCTGGCATGGTTAAACTGCCTGATGAAAAAATCTTTCTGAAATCCTAAAATCTCGAGCAGATCATTTCTTTGCAACTTCAGCTTGTCGTTCATCGTGCAATTCGGCTGCCAGTGACCGACCTGGCGTTGCGTACTTTTCCTCAAATGAGTTCAGAAGCTTTTCTCGAGCTTCGAGCGCGACTAAATCACTTGGTGTTTTGGGTTTGATTTCTTTCAAAACTTTTTTCATGTTGCCTCGAGATTACAGCACAAACCAAAAAAAAATCTCTCGAGCTTTAAAACTCGAGAGAGACAACCTTATTGCTTTTTAGTTCAGAACGTCAATGCGTGCGAACGTCGCATTCTCTTCAATAAACGCCCGGCGCGGCGCGACATCGTTGCCCATCAAATCTTTGAAGACTTCGGTGGCATCGAGCACATCTTGAATGCCCACGTGACGCATCACACGACGCTCTGGGTCGAGGGTGGTTTCCCAAAGTTGCTCTGGGTTCATCTCGCCCAGACCCTTGTAGCGTTGAATGCTGATGCTTGACCTATCGCCCACCTCGAGCAACCTGGCTTGCAACGCGGCTTCGTCGTAGAGGTACTCGTGCTTGCGCCCAACGGAAAGTTTGAACAGTGGCGGTTGCGCGATGTACAAGTAACCCGCCTCGATGATTGGACGCATGAAGCGGTAAAAGAACGTCATGAGCAGCACCGAAATGTGTGAACCGTCCACGTCGGCATCGGTCATGATGACAATTTTGTGATAACGAATGTTGGAGAGGTCAAAATGCTGGTTGTCGCCTGTACCTTGCAAACCCGCCCCGATTGCCGCAATCATGCTACGAATTTCGGTGTTCTTCAAGATTTGCCCAAGCGAGGCTTTTTCGACGTTCAGCACCTTACCGCGCAACGGCAAGACCGCCTGGAACTTACGATCTCGAGCACCTTTAGCCGTACCACCTGCGGAGTTACCCTCGACCAACAAGAGTTCGGATTCGGCTGGGTCTTGGCTTTGGCAGTCCGCAAGTTTACCCGCCATAAAGTCGTTGTCGAGCGGGTTGACACGACGTACCAAATCTTTGGCTTTACGCGCCGCATCCCTGGCTCGAGCGGCATCGGCGGCTTTTTCGACCAGGGCTTTACCAATTTTTGGGTTTTCCTCGAGAAATTCTGTTAATTTTTCGCCCACCACGGCGTTAACCGCACCTTGAGCTTCTGGGTTGAGAAGTTTGACTTTGGCGTTTGATTCAAATTGCGGGTCGCCAAGTTTGACGCTGATGACTGCGTGCAAACCCTCGAGCCAATCGTCACCGGTTGGGGCAATTGCGCCTTGTTTGAGTAAATTTTTGGCTTTGGTGTACTGGTTCATGACGCGGGTGTACGCGGTGCGAAAACCCGTCATGTGCGTGCCACCGTCACGGTTGGTAATCATGTTGGCGTAAGAAACCAGGGTGTAATCGTATTTGCTCGAGTGGATCAAACCCACTTCAACCACGATGTCGTCCACGATGCCTTTTAAGATCATTGGTATTTCGTAGAGCATGGGGCTTTCGCCGAGTAAGCTTTTGGCGTAAGCACCAACGCCACCTTTTTCATGGAAGGTTTCAGTTTTTTGATGACCTTCACGCTCGTCGGTCAGAATAATTTTGATACCACCCGTTAAGTACGCCAGTTCGCGCATACGACGACGAATTCGGTTGTACTCCCAGTGCGTTTCGATGTTCTTAAAAATGTCTTTGTCGGGTTTGAAACTCACTTTTGTACCGTTGCGGTTGTTCGGGTTAGCGCCAACAATCTCGAGCGGCTTGGTGACAAGACCTTGTTCAAAACCAATGCGGTACAAGTCTTTGCCCTTGCCCACATCAATCGTCAAATACGATGACAGCGCGTTGACCACTGTTGCACCCACGCCGTGCAAACCACCTGAAACCTTGTAAGCACTCGAGTCGAATTTACCGCCGCCGTGCAACTCGGTGAACACCACTTCAACCGCAGGACGATTGCCTTCTTCAGCCATCAGACCAATTGGAATTCCACGTCCGTTATCGGTCACGGTAATGGCTTCATCGGCATGAATGTTAATTGTGATCGTGTCAGCAAATCCCGCTTGACCTTCGTCAATAGCGTTATCAATGATTTCTGAGAGCAATTGGTGGAAACCATCAATGCCTGTACCACCCTGCAAGTACATACCTGGGCGAAGTCGCACACCTTCCATGCCTTTAAGCACTTTGATGTTTTCTTCAGTGTAATTGTCACTTCCCTCGAGCAGTGCTTCCGGACTTAAACCAACATCCTCGAGTTCGATGATGTCGTGTACGACTGGTTCGTGAAGCAGTGTTTCTTGGCTGGCTTGATCGCTCATGCTTTCTCCTTAGTTGACCCCTGTACATGCTGCTGGGTCGCTTCGTATTGTGCGAACGTGTTCTTTTTCACACAGTTTGGACACTCAAAAAATCGGCTCGAGTTCAAACTCGAGGCTCGAGTGCGTTGAATTCAGACTGTTTTTAGCCTGAAACAGAATTATACCCCACAGACCCGTATC
>JAYTKL010000284.1:0-1406 GCA_043730305.1 Deinococcales bacterium
CCCTGGCACTCGAGGTTCGAAGATTGAGGGCATACATTTTGCCATCACCACGAACCCGCAAGGACACGCCTACAAATTCGCTTAAATTCTGTACACTGGCGTTTGAACGCACCGAGGCAAAACCGCCGTTGTTCTCCAGGCGCACCTGCCCTTCAAAAACCAGCACGCCATTCTCGAGTTTGACCGTGCTGCTCGAGACGCCGCCCATGACGCCATCGTTGACCACAAACCAATCGGAGGATTTGGCGGCAAAATCAAACAGGACGCGCTCATCGCCTGCCAGCGCTGCGCCGATGGTCAGAATCAAAGCGGTTATGGATAGTTTGTGGATCATGCTCGAGATTCTACGGCACAGATGCAATAATTCCTGTCATGCCCATCACTGAAATCACGTATGAAAATGTTGACCCTCGAGTTCGGATTTTTCGTGCGGGCAGCGAAGTGGATTGTTTTGCGATCATCTCAAGTTCGCACGTCGTTATTCTCGATACCTTCACCACGCCCGAAGACGCGCTCGAGATGATGGAATTTTTAAAACCGAGTCTCGAGCACCGAATTCTGCTGGTCATCAATTCGCATCAGCATTCCGATCACACTTGGGGCAACGCCGTGTTCGCGCAAGATGGTGCGTTTCCAGCACCGATTCTGGCGCACAAACATTCCAAAAATTTACTCGAGCAGCAACACACACAATTACTCGAGCAACAAAAGCTCGAATCACGACTGGCGAATGTGCAAATCGTCGCGCCAACCGTGTACTTTTCAGATTCTTGCACCATCAACGCCAGTGATTTGACGCTCGAGTTGATGCCCGCGTTTGGGCATACCGGCGACCAGATCGTGGTTTGGATTCCCGAACTGCAAACCTTGCTGGCAACCGATGCGCTCGAGTTTCCTTTTCCGTATGTGGCAAGTTCGGGCAACTTGGCGCAAATGTTGGACACCATGCGCAAGCTGCAAGCCTTGAAGCCCCGCATCGTGCTGCCGTGTCACGGTGGGCTTCACGATGCAAGTTTGATCACCAAGAACCTCGAGTATTTTGCGTATCTCGAGGCGAGTATTTTGGCAGATGGGGATGCAAGTTTTGAGGCTGCCTTAAAACGCCAAAATTTGGATGTCAATGCCGTGGATGAGATGTACCGTGATTTTCACGATTTAAACACGGCTGCAACTGAAAAGTTTTTAAAAGACCAAACCAGTTCCTAAGGAACTGGGATTTAATTACTTCTCGATTTACCTCGGAAGGGTGAACACAAGGTTCACCCCTACAGGACGACGTTTTTTTCGTAGGGGTGATGCTTGTCATCCATATACTCCAACTAAATCATTTTCTTGTGTGTCACACTATTTCACATGCCCAGAAGTAAAGCGACAACCACAAACGACATTGAAAACTTTCTCCGTCA
>JAYTKL010000285.1:0-1097 GCA_043730305.1 Deinococcales bacterium
GAGAATGCACAAACTGGAATGGTGATTGAAGGCAATGTTGGCGGTGGTACGGGCATGATCGTATCGAGGTTCAAGGGCGGCATTGGCAGCAGTTCCAGAAAACTCGAGCACAGTATTCACGCGCCTGAACTTTCAAATTACACCTTGGGCGTTTTGGTTCAAGCCAATTACGGCGCTCGAGATGACCTGACCATTCTGGGCGTGCCAGTAGGCAAACACATTCATGACCTGATGCCGCTCGAGCCGCAACAAAAAGACGGTTCGATTATTGTCGTGGTTGCCACCGACGCGCCGTTGCTGCCGCACCAACTGAAACGCCTTGCCAAACGGGCTGGCATGGGATTGGCACGAACAGGCTCGAGCGCCTACAACAGTTCAGGAGATTTGTTTATTGCATTTTCGAGCGCCACACCAGAAAAAACTGACAAGCTCGAGTATTGGAAATCACTGCCCGACGCCAATCTCGACCCATTGTTCAGGGCAGTCACTCGAGCCACCGAAGAAGCCATTGTCAATGCGCTGCTGGCAGCCGAAACGATGACAGGCTTTAAAGGTCGAACCGTCCACGCCCTGCCGCACGATCGGTTGCTCGAGATTTTGAAACGCTACAACCGAATTTAGGACATCATAGCTTCTCGGGCTTGCAACTTTCTTTCGATGTCAGCCACGGCTTTGACCGCATCAACTTTACCATTTTCAATAAAAACCTGACCAGTAAACCGTCCAGCGTAAACGCTGCCAATCACGTACAAACCCTCTAAGTCTGCGGATTCAAAGGTTTCCGGATTGAATTGAATCCGACCATCGGCGTCAACTTTAATGCCAGCTTCCTCGAGCATCGTCGTGTCGGGTTTGTAACCAACGAGTAAAAACGTAAAATCTGTCGGAATCGAGACTTCACCCGTTTCAGTCTCGAGAATCACCGCGTTTTGCCTGATTTCAGTAACCTTGCTCGAGAGACAGGCTTTGATGCTGCCCTCTTTAATGCGGTTTTCTAAATCGGGTTTGACCCAGTATTTGATGGTGTGCCGCAAGTCCGCGCCGCGATGGACCAAAGTCACGTTCACGCCGTGTCGGTACAAGTCGAGCGCGGCATC
>JAYTKL010000286.1:0-9314 GCA_043730305.1 Deinococcales bacterium
CAAGAGTTTGTACATCATGGATGACGATTACCGGCTTTCGTTCTTGTACGGTTCGTTTGTCACGCTGACCAATTTGACCGATGACGATTTCAACCGAATCCTCTCCGAAAACCTCTCGCCGTTGTACGTCAGCGTTCACGCGACAGATCAAAACTTGCGTTCGGACATGATGAAATGGTGGAAGTTAAAGGTCAAGGACGAAAACGCCACCAAAATTCAAGATGCGTTAAAGCGCCTCGAGCCAATCGATTTGTACACCCAACTCGTGCTGATGCCAGGACGCAACGACGGCGATCATTTCGATCAATCCATCGAGTACCTCTCGAGCTTGCCAAACGTGCAGTCGGTGGCGTGCGTGCCTGTGGGTTTGACCGAACACCGCCGCAACTTGCCAAGCCTGCGTCCGTTCAACAAAGAGGAGGCTCGAGATGTTTTAAACCGTGCGCACGTCTGGCAGAAAAAAATGCTCGAGGAACGCGGCACGCGCTTTATTTTCCCGAGCGACGAGTTTTACATTTTAGCAGGCTATCCACTGCCGCCTGAAGAGGCTTACGAGGGTTATCCGATGCTCGAGAATGGTGTGGGCATGGTCAGGGATTTCTTAAGCGAACCCTTGCCAGAACTGCCAGCCAGCGTTCCGACGACCAAAGTGATTCTTGGCACTGGCACGTTGTTCGCGCCCGTGCTCGAGTTGGCGGTTGAACCGCTGCGGGCGATCAGAGGCTTAAAGATTGAAGTCAGGGCACTGGGCAACAAAACTTTTGGCGAGCCAACCACCGTGGCGGGTTTGCTGACGGGACGCTGCTTTTTGCACGGCATAACACCAGCCGAAGCCGATTTGCTGCTGGTTTCGCCCAGCACCTTGCGTTACGGCACGGAAACCATGCTGGATGAGGTCACACTGACCGAACTTCGCGCCAACCTTAAAATGGACGTGCGCTCTGGGGGCAAAAGCCTTGCCGAACTTTCACGCGTGATTCTCGAGAATGCCAGTGCCAGTCTGCCGCAATTTGGCATGAGCGCCCACGCCGCCAAAGAGCACCGCGCTTAACAAGCGCTGCGCATGAAAGAAACGAACATCAAACGCACAACATCAAAACGCTCGAGTTTGAAACCATACTCGAGCGTTTTTTCGTGTATCAAACGTGAAAAGATATTCAATCCTGGGATTTGACATTTTTACCCTTATCGCGCTAAGGTATTCAAACAGTAACAGAAACGAACATGATCATGTGCGAAAGTTCCCCACTTTCACACCATTCGAGCCAACTCGAGGGTAGCCGTGCTTGTGTTTGAATTTCAACACTGTCAAGGAGCGTGAACATGAAACGCAAGGTAATGATGATTGGTATGGCATTACTCGGAGCTGCCGCCGTGGCAAGCCTGAGCATGACGAGTGCCCAAGGCAAAACTTACAAGATCGCCCTGCTGGTCAAAAGCCTCGGTAATGGTTTTTTTGAAGCCGCCCGCGACGGTGGTTTAGAGGCTGCCAAAGAACTCAAAAACGTTGAGGTCATTTACACCGGACCCACCACCGCCACCGCAGAGGGTCAGATTGAACTGATCAACTCGCTGGTTGCCCAAAAAGTTGATGCCATTGCGATCAGCGCCAACGACCCGAACGCCGTGGTTGCCGCCCTGAAAAAAGCCAAATCTCGAGGCGTCAAAATCATTTCCTGGGATTCAGGCGTTGCCAAAGGCGCTCGTTTGATGCACCTCAACCCGTCCAACACCGCACTGATTGGGCGCAAGCAAATTGAAATGATCTCCAAGACCATCGGCGGCAAAGGCGAAATCGCCATCCTGTCCGCCACCGCCCAAGCCACCAACCAAAACGCCTGGATCGAAGCCATGAAAGACACCCTCAAAGACCCAATGTACAGTGGTTTAAAACTGGTGGACACCGTTTACGGCGACGATCAATCCGATAAATCTTACCGTGAGGCGCTGGGCTTGTTCAGCAAATACCCCAACCTGAAAGGCATTATTGCGCCAACCACCGTCGGCATTGCCGCCAGCGCCAAAGCCGTGATTGACCAAAAACTGGTCGGCAAAGTCTTCGTTTCCGGTCTTGGCTTGCCAAGCGAGATGATCTCGTATGTGAAAGCCGGATCGGTGGACACCTTCGCGCTCTGGAATCCAATTGACCTTGGTTACTCCGCCGTGTACGCCGCCTACCAATTCGCCACCCGCAAAGCAATGAGCAAAGCCGGCGCGAAAGTCAGCATTGGACGCATGGGAACAATCACGCTCGACGCGAACCTCGAAGCGCCAATGGGTGATCCGTACACGTTCAACAAAGACAACATCGATAAGTTCGCCAAAGCGTTCTGAGCTGTACGGGCGCATGGAAATGCGCCTAAGCTCGAGAAACACGATCAAGAAATCCCGCTTTGAATCCTCCCCTGCCGATAGATAGGGGAGGTGGCGAGGAACGAGCGCCCCAAGCCCGTGAGGTGCTGCTTTAAGGGGCAAGAAGCCGGAGGGGTCGTGGGGCATTCGTTCGACGACTGAATCTTGCACGACCCCCCGCCGCAATGACTGGATATTCTCGAGTCAAACATATTTCAGAGATTCCTCTCCAAGCGGCGACCCCTTCTTGACCATAAAACGCACCTCGCGGGCATGGTCGCTGCCTAACGGCAAGGGGTGACTTTTTACCTCTTAACTCTTCGTAGATTATTTCATTTCAAAAATCACAAACTCGAGAAACCATAATTTATGACAACAACTTTTTTAGAAATCAACAACATCAACAAGCGTTTTGGCGCGACTCAAGCTGTGAATGACGTGTCCTTTGGTTTGAACAAGGGCGAGGTTCTGGCACTGATTGGTGAGAACGGCGCGGGCAAGTCCACGGTGGTGAAAATCCTGACGGGCATTTACCAGCCAGATTCGGGCGGTATCGTGCTTAACGGTGAAACCTTGCGTCTCTCGAGTCCTCAGGCGGCGGCGAAGGCAGGGATTGGTGCAATCCATCAGGAAACCGTGATGTTCGATGAACTCTCGGTGGCAGAAAATTTGTTTGTCGGCAATCATCCGGTCACAGCCAAGTTTTTCGCGGGTGGTTTGGTCAATTGGCGCTCGATGCTCGAGCGAGCAAAAGCTGTGCTGGAAAAAATGGATGCCAAAATTGATCCTGAAACGCCCTTGAAGGAACTGAGCGTGGCGCAAAAGCATTTGGTGCAGATTGCGCGGGCATTGTCGCAAGACTCGAGCGTGGTGATTATGGACGAACCCACCGCGTCGCTCTCCAAAGCCGAGATTGAGGACTTGTACCGTATCGTGCGGCAACTTCGTGACGCGGGCAAGGCGGTGCTGCTGATTACGCATAAGTTTGATGAGGTTTTTGCCCTGGCGGACCGTTATGTGGTCTTGCGTGACGGTAAAAACGTTGGTACGGGCAAGATCACCGACACCTCGAGCGAGGCTTTGATTCGTTTGATGGCGGGGCGCGAGGTTGGGGCGTTGTTCCCAAAACTCGAGTCCAAACCTGGAAATATCATGCTCGAGGTCAAAAATTTTGAGCATCCAAGCGAATTCTCGAGCATCAATTTTGGTGTTCGCAAGGGCGAGATTCTGGGTTTTTACGGCTTGGTTGGCGCGGGGCGCTCCGAGGTGATGCAGGCGGTGTTTGGTTTGAATGCCGCCGCGACGGGTTCAGTGTTGATTGACGGAAAAACCGTGAGCATCAAATCTCCCGCCGATGCCGTAAAACACGGTCTGGTCTACGTTCCAGAAGACCGCCAGATCGCGGGAGCAATATTACCAATGAGCATCTTGCACAACATCACGCTGGCGAGCATCCGTAGCATCGGAAACATTTTGAATCGCAACAAGGAGGAAGCGCTGGCACTGCCTCTGGCGGAGCGGTTGTCGCTGCGTGCCGCGAACCTCGAGCAGAACGTGAGTGAGCTTTCGGGCGGCAATCAGCAGAAGGTCGTGCTCTCCAAATGGCTTGCCACCAACCCGAACGTGATTATTCTGGACGAACCGACCAAAGGCATTGACGTTGGTGCGAAAGCCGCCGTGCACTCGTTCATGAGCGAATTGGTGCAAAACGGCTTGGCGGTGGTTCTGGTCAGTTCCGAACTGCCCGAGGTCATGAACATGAGCGACCGCATTCTGGTGATGCGCGAGGGGCGTCTGGTGGCAGAGTTTGACGCTCGAGTGGCAAGCGCCGAAGAAATTGTTTCGCAAGCAGCAGGCAATACTCGAGGTTTGGTCGCATGAAAAAAGTTTGGAAAACCTATCAACGCGAACTCATTTTGCTCGGCTTGCTGGTGGTGTTACTGATTGGCGTGGGCATTCGCTCTCCGTCGTTCATCAGCTTTAAAACTTTTGACGCGGTTTGGCACGACAGCGCCCTTTTGATCGCGCTGGCACTGACGCAAATGCTGGTCATCATGTCCAGGGGAATCGATTTGTCCGTCGCCGCAAATCTGGCGCTGTCGGGCATGTTGGTTGGACTGCTTGCCAAAGCCGTCCCAGGCATTCCAGTGATCGGTTTGCTGATTTGCGGTGCACTTTCGGGCTTGGTGCTCGGCATCATCAACGCCAGCCTGATTAACTTTCTCGAGATACCACCGATTGTTGCCAGCCTCGGCATGATGAGCGTTTACCGTGGGTTGACCTACGTGGTTTCTGGCGGACAATGGATCAACGCCAACGAACTTCCGGTGGGCTTGGTTGACTTTCCAAACGCCAGGTTGCTTGGCATCACCGGACTCGAGTGGGTCAGTTTGATCGCGTTGGTGCTGGGTTGGTTTCTGGTACATCAATCTCGTTTTGGACGTGAAATTCGGGCGCTCGGCGGCAATCCCAACGCTGCAAAATACGTTGGAATCCCTGAAACACAGCGTTTGTTTGTTCTGTACGCCCTTTCTGGTGTGGTGGCTGGCATGGTTGGCGTTTTGTGGGTGGCACGTTTTGCACTCGCCAACACCGAAATCGCCAGTGGCTTCGAGCTTCAAGTCGTTGCCGCCTGCGTGCTCGGTGGGGTCAGCATTGCTGGAGGCGTTGGCAGCGTGCTTGGTACGGCGCTCGGGGCAATCTTCCTGACCACTTTGTACAATGCCCTGCCCGTCGTGAACGTCTCCCCTTTCTGGCAAACCGCCATCGTGGGTGTGGCAATTCTGGTCGCCGCCATCGTCAATCAGGGCGCTTCTCGAGTTAAAGGCAAAACCATTCTGAGGCGAGCATGACCGAGAACTCTAGAAGCAATCCCGTTCGCGCTCGAGCACCGTTTAAAATCTCGAGTTTGCTGCTGCGTTGGGAATTGCTGCTGCTGATGATGCTGGCAATCGTGATGGTCTTGAATGGTCGTCTGTCCGAGTATTTTTGGGACGCCGCCAACCTTGGTGATGCCACCCCCATTTTTGCCGAGAAGGGCATGATTGCGCTGGCAATGGCGCTGCTTATTCTGTGCCGCGAAATTGATTTGTCGGTGGCGTCGATCATGGCGCTCAGTTCGTTGCTGATGGGCTTTGCGGCACAGTCGGGTGCAGATTGGTTTGTCTTGGTGTTGGTTGGGGTTGGTACTGGCACGCTCTGCGGTTTTTTGAACGGTTTTTTGGTGGTTCGCTTTGCCGTGCCAAGCATTGCCATTACGCTTGGCACGATGTCGCTGTTTAGAGGCATTGCCCAAGCTGTGCTTGGTGACACCGCCCTGACCGCGTACCCAGAATCTTTTGGCAATCTTGGTCAGGGTTACGCCTTACCAAATCTGCCGATTTCGTTTGTGACCTTCTTGATTTTGGCGCTTTGCGCTGGCGTTTTTTTGGCTCGAACCCGTTGGGGACGAAACTTGTACGCCATCGGCAACAACCCAGACGCGGCACGTTTTTCTGGGATTCCCGTCGCCCGTTACCGCCTGGCAATGTTCACGTTCTCGGGAATGCTCGCGGGGTTATCCGCCGTGTTCCTGACCTCGAGAATCACCACCACCCGCCCCAACATCGCCCAAGGTTGGGAACTCGATGTCATCACCATGACCGTGCTTGGCGGGGTCAGCATTGCTGGTGGCGTCGGTAACATTTTGGGCGTGGTGCTTTCGGTCTTGTTGCTTGGCATGATTCAATTTGGCATGGGCTTGATCAATATTCCTGGCATTGTCGCCTCGATCATTATTGGCATCCTGATGGTGCTCGCCATTGCATTGCCCCCCCTGATCAAACGTTTTGTCAAACCAGGAACGAAATCATGAACCCCCACGCTCGAGGACATCATGCTCGCCATTGATCCTGCCGCCGCGCTGCGCAACAGACACGAGTTTATTTTGCAGCAAGCGCTGGCACGAAAAATAGTGCGCACCAAAGAACTCGCCCAGCATTTGGGCGTGCATGAAATGACGGTGCGCCGCGATCTGGATTTGCTTTCCGAACAAGGGCTTCTCGAGCGGGTGCATGGTGGCGCACGACTGCAAAGTAAAGCCAACGATGAGGTCGCGTACAGTTTGCGCATCAACGAGCACTTCGAGGCAAAATCCAGCATCGCCCGTAAAGCGCTCGAGTTGATCCAAGACGGTGACACCATTGCGCTCGATGCCAGCACCACCACATTGCAACTCGCACAATTGTTGGATGAAAGAACCGTCAACACGATTGTCTCAAGCCTTGACGCCGCCACAATTCTGGCGGGTTTAAACTTGCCGTTCACCTTAACGGGCGGCGAATTTCACGCTCGAGCGCGGTCTTTTGTTGGTGCTCACGCCACAGGAACTTTAAAGCGCTTGCATCCCGACAAAGTGTTCTTCTCGAGCAAAGGCTTCAGCCCACAAACTGGTTTCACCGACGCGCACCTGCCCGAAACTGAAATGAAAGAGCAACTGATTCGCTCTGGACGGTTTATTGTCGCGCTGTTGGACCACACCAAATTCTCGAGGGTGGCGCTGCATACGATTGTCAAGATGGACGCGGTGGACGTGATGATTACCGATCTCGAGCCTGAGATTGAAACCAGAAACGCACTCGAGGCAGCGGATATTCGGCTTCTTGTCACAGGGGTTTAAAATTTCAGAAAGGAAACTCGAGATGCCAAAATTTGGAGCACACGCATTCATCTGGGCAGGCGATTGGAGCGACGAGGGCGCGGAAAAAGTCATTGGCGGCGCGGCGGCGGCTGGACTCGATTTTGTTGAAGTCTGCGTTTTGCATCCTGCCAGTTTCAACATTGCGCACACCAAAACGCTGCTCGAGCATTACAGTATTGGCGCAACCTGCTCGCTGGGATTGCCCAAAGACACGCATTTGCCAGCCAATCCAGAGAAGGCAAGAATTTTTCTCGAGGATGCGCTTCGGGTGACGCACGGCATTGGTGCGACGGCACTCTCGGGGGCAATTTACACGCATTTGGGAACGCTGACGGGCGCTCCACCTCGAGACGATGAACTGACCAGCGTCGTGACGGTTTTAAAATCCGTGGCGAAATCTGCGTCCAGCCTCGGACTCGAGATTGGCATTGAAGCCATCAACCGCTACGAAAATTATTTGATTAACCTTGCCAGCCAAGCCCTCGAGATTGTTGACCGTATCGACGAACCCAATGCCTTCGTTCACTTGGACACGTACCACATGAACATTGAAGAGAAAGGTTTTTTCAAGCCGATTGTCAATACTGGTTCTAAAATGCGTTACATTCACCTCTCCGAATCGGATCGTGGCACGCCAGGCACGGGCAACGTTCACTGGGACGACGTGTTCAAAGGTTTGAAAGCCATCAATTACGACGGGGCGCTGGTCATGGAATCCTTC
The DNA here is from genome assembly GCA_043730305.1 of Deinococcales bacterium. GTDB lineage: Bacteria > Deinococcota > Deinococci > Deinococcales > JAAFIG01 > JANXTZ01. The sequence continues at coordinate 7,752 of JAYTKL010000286.1, forward strand.
GCCGCCATCAACCCCGACATTGCTGGTGCGACCTGCCTGTGGCGCGATGTGGTCGGTGATCCGCAAGCCTTGGTGCGTGATGGTCTGGCATTCTTGCGCGGCAAAGCTCGAGAACACGGTGTGATTGGGTAAATTTTAAGTCAATGCTCGCTCCCTTTCTCGAGCATCCATTCAAAACGAGGTTTGTATGAAAGTCTCAAACGCCATCCGTGAAGCCCTGAAAAATCAACACATCGAAACGCCATCGTGGGGGTATGGCAACGCTGGAACGCGGTTCAAGACCTTTCCCAGCCCTGGCGCGGCGCGTGACATCTGGGAGAAACTCGAGGATGCCGCAAAAGTCCATGAACTGACCGGCATTGCGCCGAGCGTGGCGCTTCACATTCCTTGGGACAAGGTTGAAGATTTCGGCAAGCTGAAAAAGTTTGCCAAAGACCGTGGCATTTCGCTTGGCGCGATCAACCCGAATGTCTTTCAAGCCGAAGAATACCGATTGGGTTCGATTGCCAACCCTGACAAAAAAATTCGCAAGAAAGCCGTCAATCACATGCTCGAGTGTATTGACGTGATGAAACTCACGGGTTCAAAAGATTTAAGTTTGTGGTTTGCCGACGGCACAAATTACGCTGGGCAAGACGATTTCCGAGAACGCAAGCACCGCACCCGAGATTCCTTGAGCGAGGTTTACGCGGCACTTCCCAAAAACACACGCTTGCTGCTCGAGTACAAGTTCTTTGAACCCGCCTTTTACGGCACAGACCTGCCCGACTGGGGAACGGCGTTCGCGCATTGCACGGCACTGGGCGAAAAAGCCCAGGTGCTGGTGGATTTGGGACATCACGCGCAAGGCACGAACATTGAACAGATTGTGGCGTTCTTGCTCGACGAGGGCAAACTTGGCGGTTTTCACTTCAACAACCGCCGTTATGCCGACGATGATTTGATTGTCGGCAGCACCAACCCACTCGAGCTTTTTTGCATTTTCAATGAACTGGTCAGCAGCGAGCAGTCCAAAGACAAACTGGCTGTGAATACCGCCAAAAACGTGGCGTACATGATCGACCAATGCCATTACCTCGAGAACAAAGTCCAAGCCATGCTCCTGAGCGTTTTGAACTGCCAGGAAGCCTACGCCAAGGCGTTGCTGGTAGATCGCGGCGCACTGAAGGTTGCACAGGGCAAAGGCGCGATTTTAGAGGCGAATCAAATTTTGATGGACGCTTTCAGAACCGACGTGCGACCACTGCTTGCGGAAATCCGCGAGGAACAAGGCAAACCAGCCGAACCCATGAAAACTTTACGCGGCAGTGGGTATCTCGAGAAAACCGCCAAAACCCGAGGGAAGGCAAGTGCGGGTGGGGGCTTTCCAGAATGAAATATTGGAATTTATATCGATAAAGTTCAAGTTTAAACGTTCAAAAATCATTGTGCCGTAGTGCCGTAGTGCCGTAGTGCCGCATGGCTATCATATACTCCAACTAAATCATTTTCTTGTGTGTCACACTATTTCACATGCCCAGAAGTAAAGCGACAACCACAAACGACATTGAAAACTTTCTCCGT
>JAYTKL010000287.1:0-11981 GCA_043730305.1 Deinococcales bacterium
AGCACTCCCAAGGCTCGAGTTTCGGGTAGCGATGGGTGGCGCGGGTTTTTCGACGCTCTCGAGCACGGTAAAGCCCAGACGTTCGGCTTCGGTGACAAAGTAATTGATGTTCTCGAGTTTGGTGGTTTCACCCAAACTGGTGCGATCCCAGGCTTCGTTGGCGGCAATAATCAAAGTCTCGGCAAGGCAGGCTGGCACGTTGCCATCACCAAAGCCGAGGCTGCCCGTCGCCCAGCCGTTGGTGTCATACATGCTGCCCGGGGGTTGGACCACTCCACCAGGAATCAAGCGCACGCCCTCAACCTCGAGCACGCTGAAATCGACATCGGCGGGGCGACCCTCGTCGTAAATCCAAGCGCCAGGTTTGACATCTTTGGCGAACACCACAGGGTTTGGGTCGCTGGTTGCCGTAAAAATCAGATCGGCTTCGATGCAATCGTGAGGCTCGAGGCTGCTGACAAATTTGGTGTTTGGAAAGGCTTTCTCGAGCGTGGCTTTGGATTTGTCCAGACGGGTTAAATCGCGTCCAATCAAAATCACTTTGCCGACCTCGCCAGCCAGCATTCGCGCCATGCCAAACGCGACAACACCATTTGCCCCAATTACGGCAGCCGTTAAATTGCTCATGACCTCGCCGCGAGACTTCCAATGCTCGAGAATCTGCGGCACTGCCGCCCGAATGCTGCCCGCCGTGTACGCTCCGCCGTTGGTGACATGAATTTCGGGCACGGCAGCTTGCACCTCGAGTCCTTTTTTGCCAATAGTGCCCCAAAAAGCCCCCAGCCCATACGTGCTCGCCCCAAGCTCGAGCGCCAGCCTTGCGCCTTGAATTGCCCGTTTTTTTGCCAGTTCGGGTTCGTTCTTGAAAACCTCTGGCACAAGCGGCGAGGTCAGAATATGGCAACGAATTTCTTGACCGTCGCTGGTGTAAATGCCGCGCAATTCACCAATTTTGAAAGGTCGGATGTATTTGCCAAAGGTATAAATCATCGAATTGGTGATCCAACCACGGTCATAGAGCGGTTTGAGCCATTTTGCCCGTTCGGTCATGAAGACCGCCTCGGGCGAAAGCGGATGAATGATGAACGCGCTGACAATCTGATCTTTGCGCTCGCCAGCAATATGATGCACTTCACCAACTTTGGGTTCGGTCTTGTCCATCACGCGACCCAAATTTTCTTTAAAACGCCAAATCACGGCTGCCAACAAGACCAGCACCGCAAAACGTCCCCAAGCATCGGCGGGGGAGAGCAGCACCTCGAGCACCAAGGTACTCGCCGCCGCCAAACTCGAGAGTGCCACGTAACGGGTCCAGCCCAGAACCGCCGCCCAAACAATGACTGGCAGCGCTGCCATCCAAAACGGAAACGCGGTAAAAACCGCCAAACCTGCCAGCATTCCCAAAATAAAAATATTGCCGCGACCACGCACTGGGTAGGCTTTGGAAAAATAAAACGCCGGTGGGTACAAATGCCCGACGTAACCCGCCAAACCTGCCAGAAGCGCGGGTTCGTTGCCATCGAAAGAAGACACCAAACCAACCACCAACGCGCCTTTTAAGAAATCGAGCATGAACGACACGATCACCGTGTCCTCGCCCAGCACCCGCATGGCATTCTCAAAACCAATGTTGTAAGATGCGCCGCGCAGAGGTTCAAGCCCTTTGGCACGCGCCAGCCAATAGCCAAACGGCAAACTGCCAACCAAATACGCCAATGCCAGTGTGAAAATCAACTCGAGCGACATGAGGCTATTCTAGGGGCTAGAGGTTAGAAGATATGTGCAAAGGGTGACGCTCGAGTGAAAAAGCTTGAGCCTAAGGTTTTATGGATGGGTTGCACTTCTAGCTACGTTTCTTGTAAATCCGCTTGTCTTTTCGAGGCGCAATTTTGAAAACATCGACAATTCTTATGTCGTCATCGATTTCGTACAGAACACGGTATTCACCAACATCAAAACGACGTTCCTTGTTTCGATCGGTGAGTTGAATACTGTCATGTGGACGAGGATTTGTTTTGAGCATCTCGAGCCGACGATCAATTTGTCCAAAGTGCTTGTCAGGCAATCGATCCAAAAATTTTTCGGCGCTTCTGGAGAGATTAACGGTGAAGATAAGAGTTTCTTTAGGAGGTACGGGCTTTTCTTTTAGCACGGTACTCCTCAAGTGTGATGAACCCTGTGTTCTCAGCTTTGGCACGGTTTAAATCACTAAGGTCTTGAGCAATTTCGAGTGCTTGATAACGTTTTAAATCTGAGTATGAAATCAGTGCTGCGCTGGGTTTCCCATATCGTGCAATCACAATGCGTTCACCTGCCTTGTGCGCCCGTTCGAGCAAATCAGGCAGTTGGTTTCGGGCTTCGGTGGCAGTCACTCGAGTCATAAAAGAATTGTACATTTTTCCTCATAATTTGCAAGGTACAGTTTGACTCACCTACTCGAGCCTCATCATTCTCAACACGATTTTGAACGTCAAAAGCTCATGGATTTTCGTAAACTCGAGCCATGTTCAAAAACCCTAAATTTCAGCTTGCCACCATTTTGTTGTTAAGCCTCAGCGCTTGCAACACGACCAGCCCGATCATCAGCAAACCTGGCACAACCACACCGCCAACCACCACTTTAAACGCGTTCAACCAAGACATTCTCAATCAGGTCAACGCTGCTCGAGTCTCAGCGCGGACTTGCGGGGGCAAAAATTATCCTGTAGTGCCAGCCTTGGCTTGGAACACCAAACTCGAGGCTGTCGCTCGAGCGCACAATCAAGACATGCTCGACCACGATTTGTTTGCTCACACGGGTTCTGACGGCTCGAGTCCTGGGGACAGAATGAAAACCCAGGGGTACAAGTTCAGCACTTGGGGCGAGAACATTGCCTGGAGGCAATCCACCACCCAAATTGTTATGAATTCGTGGTTAAAAAGTGCGGGGCACTGTGCCAACATCATGAACGCCACGTTTACCGAAATTGCTGTGGCGGCACTGTACCCAAGTGCCAGTCCGAACAGTCCACTCTGGACGATGGATTTGGCAAAACCATAAAAATCGTCCACCCAAAACTCGAGTGGACGCAAAAGAATTTGGAATTGAGTTGGCACTCGAGGTTTTAAATCAAAATCTTGAAACTCGAGAGCAACCCATTGATGGTTGGTGTGAACGCACTAACATCGGCGGCTTTGAGTTGTGCCACGATCACAAATGCAGTGTCCAGAAGTTTGAAGTATTGACCTCCGCAACTTCAGGTGGACACGCTTCAAGAATGATTAGTGTTTAGTGAGATGGATTTACGCTTTCTGAATGATGTTTAAGCTCGAGCAATTTTTCACTATGAGAGCAATTCTGTCTTGTTCAAGTTGAGGATGTCAATAACAAACAGTGCTTTGCTAACGCGAGTAATTCGGGTTTGGATGCTTCAGTGCTTGAACGTTTTGTAACTCGAGTTGGGCAGCAACGAAAATTGGAAGCACTTAAGAAAATGCTCGAGACTGCTGAGGATGGTTGGGCGTGTGCGAAAGCACTTGCGGGTAATCTGAATGATATTTCCGATAAATGTCGTGGCGTGGCGAACAGTATCACAGGGCAACTTCGTTAAGACTGTCTTTTCTGAAATTTTCAAGCTCGAGCTTTAGCGGTTATGATTGCGTTCAGAAACTCGAGGACTCTATGCGTTTACTTCACACCGCCGATTGGCACGCTGGGCGCAACTTGCGCGGCATTGACCGCACACCAGAAATCCGTGAAAGCCTCTCCGAGATTCTCGAGATTGCGGTATCGGAAAAAGTGGATGCGATTCTGGTGGCGGGTGATTTGTTCGATTCACCCAACCCCAGCGCCGATGCCGAGGCTGCCGTTTACGATTTCTTCCTCGAGTCTGGAGCGCTTGGCATTCCCAGCGTGGTCATTGCCGGCAACCATGACAGCCCGCAGCGTCTCGAGAGTGTCTCAGGGCTTTTAAAACGGGTCAAGGTCAGCGCGTTTGGCGTGATGAAAGCCGATTCCAAAGCGTTTGAACTCGAGCTTGATGCTGGAAAACTGGTCGTGGCAGGTTTGCCGTTTTTGAGTGAACGGCGTTTGGTGAAAGCCGCCAGTCTGATGGACGGCGAGTTTGACACGGGCGTGTGGCGGCAAAAATATCGTGAGGGCATGGGCTTTTTTATTGACAAATTGGCGCAAGGTTTTCAGACCAACGCGGTCAACGTCATGATGCTGCACACGACGCTCGACGGTGGCACGCTTTCGGGTTCGGAATTCTCGTTTTTTGTCACCAATTCTTACGCCATCAGTGCCGACCAGTTGCCCTCGAGCGCCCAGTACGTGGCGCTTGGGCATTTGCACAAACCGCAACGCTTGGGCGAAAGTCCCGTGATTGAGTACGCGGGCAGCATTGTGCAACTCGATTTTGGTGAGGCGGGCGAACAAAAACGCGTCAACCTGATCGAAGCCTTCCCAGGTCGTCCCGCCAAGGTTCACAGCATCCCCTTATCGCGCCACAAGACCCTTAAAAACGCTCGAGTCAGCTTGGATGGTCTAGAAAGTCGTCTCGAGGAATTCAGGAGCTTCAACGGGCTTTTAAAGGTCACGGTCAAACTCGAGCATCCGATGCCAGGATTAAAAGACCGCGTGATGGGCATTCTGCCCAATGCGGTGGCGGTCGAGGTTGAACTCGAGGAGGGCAGCGCGGCAAAACGGGCGCTCGAATCGCAATCCACCCAAAGCCTCGAGCCGATAGAAGCGTTTAAAAAGTATTATTCCGAAAAACGCGGCAAGGATGTGCCAATTGATGTTCAAGCCGCGTTCCTCGAGTTGTACGCGCAAACGATGGGCGAGACTCGAGAGTCTGAGGGAGTTGGTTCGGATTAAGTTGTTTTCCAAAGCACCTGTAAACCAGCGACCAGACTGGCGGCGGTTTGGATTTGTGGGTCGGCACTGACCAAGGTCAGTTTTTCGGCAACGGCTTGGGCGATCAGCGCTTTATCGAATGGGTCTTTGTGCTCGAGTTGAATTGAGCCTGCCAGCAAGCCATGTTTGATGGTGAATGGCAATTGAATAAATCCGTAAGTGGCGAGTGTTTGCTCAAAACTCGAGATCAGAAGACTTGCCTCCTCGAGCTTTCCAAGTTTGTGTTTGATGCTGATTTCCCAGGCGCTGATGCTTGACACAAAAATGGTTGTGCTGGCATTCTCGAGAATCTGTTGTAAAGCGCTTGGTATTCTTCCCGGTTGGTCGTACCAGATCAGGGCATGGGTGTCGAGTAAAAATGATTCTTGACTCATGCTTTTGATTTGGGTTTTTTGAGGGATTTATTTGATTTTCTGGGTTCAATTGGCTGGTCGTACCATTCAGACAGTTCTGATTGAGTGACTGGTGCAAACCAATCATGTTCCTGAATACCAAGAATATTCAGTCCACTGGCTCGTTTTTCGGCTGCGCTGATGATGGGCACAAGTCGAAGAAGCGGTTTGCCATAACGGGCAATCACAATGTCTTCACCGTGCATGGCGCGTTCGATCAGTTGACTAAAATTTGTTTTGGCTTCGTGCATGTTGATTTGAGTCATAAAATCCCCCCAATGTGGACTTACTTTAGCATATGTAGCCCCACTTTTTGAATCTCGAGCAATACTCCAGTTATCCCGTAAAATACCCTCATGCCTCGAGTTGCGGGTTTTGACGTTGGACGTGTACTGATCGTGTTGTTTATGGCTTGGTACGGCTTTCTCAACCTCAGTCATCCCGACCGTTGGTTATTCCTCGATAACGTCAACCTGATTGTTCACGAGGCTGGGCATGTGTTGTGGCGCTTGTTTGGCGAATTCTTGTACTTTCTGGGCGGTTCTTTGACCCAGATTCTTGTGCCACTGGCGTTCGTGGTCTACTTCTGGAAATCAAACCAACGTTTTGCGGCGTGCGTGGCGGCGTTTTGGACTGCCAGCAGTTTGTTTAACCTGTCTGTTTATGTTGGTGATGCTCGAGCGATGGAACTGCCTCTTTTGGGCGGAGATAACGCCCTTCACGACTGGAATTGGATTCTCTCGAGTTTGAATGCTTTAAACGCAGATCGTGTACTCTCGAGCATCGTCTACGCGACTGGTTTGCTGTACTTGGCGCTCAGTGTTTTTGGCGGACTGTACTTCGCTCGTGGTGACGAGCTACCCTTACCGTGGGAGTTGAAACGTGCCATGAAAATATCAAAAATGCGAAATCTGGGATCAATTTCCGAAGCCATGCTGGCAAAAATCGGGGTGAACTCGAGTCTTGACCTCGAGAATCTGGGTGCGGTGGAAGCCTTCAAACGCTTGAAAGACTCTGGTGAAAATGTCAGTTTGCTGATGCTATACGCCATGCACGGCGCACTGACCAACCAAGCTTGGGAAATGCTGCCGCCGGATGAAAAACAGGCGTTGAAATTGGCGGTTGAACAATAGCGGTTTCTCTCGGGGCGCGATAAGCTAACACTCTTAGGAGTCTCTCTTGCGTCCGATCAAACTCGAGTTAACTGGTTTCACGTGCTTTAAAGAACTGCAATCGATCAGTTTTGACAATCTGGAATTGTTTGCAATTGTCGGGCAGACGGGCGCGGGCAAGTCGAGCATTCTGGACGCGATCACTTATGCACTGTTCGGTGAAACCTCGCGGCTTGGCTCGAGGGGTTTGGAACAGCTCGTCTCTCAGGGTGCGAACGGAATGCAGGTGGCGCTCGAGTTTGAATCTGGCTTTGAACGTTTTCGGGTGTCTCGAGCCTGGAGCATCAAAGCCGCCGAGCGCCAGGTGCGGTTTGAAAAGTTCGACGGTGCGCGTTTTGTCACGGCAGTTGAAGGCGTGAAGGTCAAAGATGTCGCGGGGGCAATTCAAGCCGTGGTGGGCTTGGATTTCGATGGTTTTACCCGCGCCATTTTGCTGCCACAGGGCGAGTTTGACCGCTTCTTGCGCGGCGATGCCAAAGAGCGCCGCGAACTGTTGAAGGGTTTACTGAACCTCGAGCATTTTGAAGCCATGCGCGAACGGGCAAACTCGATTGCCCGAGATGCCAAGTCGCGTTCGGATCAAATCAAATTGCTGCTCGAGGGTGAATACGCGGGGGCGACGCTCGAGGCAAGTGAGGCGCTTGAGGTTGAACTCGAGGCGCTCAAAACCAGAATGGCATGGCTCGCAACGCAACTCGAGCGTGATCGGGTGAAGCTTACCGAGGCTCGAGAATTGCAAAAATTGAGTGCTGAACTCGAGCGGGTGAAACTCAAACTGACTGCGCTCGAGCTTCAAAACCTTGAGGTTGCCAGTGCTCGAGAGCGGGCTGTTTTGGCGCGGCGGGTGGCGTCGGTCATGCCCTTGATGACGGCACTGGAACGCAGCGAGCTTGGATTGCAAAAATCAAATCAAGAATTTACCCACGCCAAACTCGAGTTTGAAAAAATCAGTGCGCTCGAGGTTGCCACGGATGCCAAACTGGATGCGGCGCGAGAGGCGGCGGAAATCCTGCCAGAACTCGAGCATCAGGCGAATGAACTGGCGTCATCCATGCCCAAACTCGAGCGCCTGCGTGCCTTGGGTGGAAATTTGGACTTGACACACGAATCGCCTGGAGTTTTTTCAGAGCGGCGCATGGCACAACTCGAGGAATTGAAAGCCAAACTCGGTGATTTTAAACGGGCTGTTACGGATGCTCGAGACGCGAACCGAGATTTGAGCGATGCGAAATCAATTTTTGAGAAACTTGGTTTGCAACTCGAGAAACTGAAAACGGATTTGAGCGCTTGCAAGGTTTCTGGTACGGAAACATCTTCTCGAGTCAAAGAACTTGAAAGAGATTTAATTCAAGCCAGACGCGATGAGGGAGCGGCGGCATTGACGGTTGGTTTGAAGATTGGCGATCCTTGTCCAGTTTGCGGCACACCGTTAAAAGTGCTGCCCTCGCAAGCCGAATCTCGAATTCCAGACCTTGACAACCTGCTCGAACTCGAGCGGGTGAAGTTGGTTGATCTTCGCGGCGAATACCAACGCCTGCTCGAGTCACAAAAAAACGCAACCAGCAACTTTGAAAAAATCCAAGTTGAAATTGAAAAACCGATGCGCCAACTCAAGCAAACCAGCGAGCAAGTGCATTTGATGAAACTCGAGTTTGAACGGGCGCTCGGGTCTACCGAAGAACCCAAAACCTTGCTCGAGGACACGCGACTTTCCTTGCTGGCGGGGTTGGCGCTCGAGATTCGTGAAGCCACGGACGGGCGTGATCCCGTGGTGGTGATTGCCGAACTTTCCAAACGTCGCAAAGCATTGCAAAGCAATTTGGACGCCGCTCGAGAGGCAAGATCAAAAGTGCAAACTGCCAGCGCTCAAGCCAGAACTGCGTTCGAGATTGCCGAAAAAACCGTGCAAGAAAGAAATTTGGAATTTGTGGAACGCCAAACCGAATTGAACGCGGCGCTTGTCGCAGCCAAAATTTCGAGCATTCAAGAAGCCCAGAAGGCGGCACTGCCTGAAAAGGAAATCCTCAAACTCGAGGCGCTGGAACGCGAGCACCTGGAAGCCTTAAACGCTGTACGAAACGATGAAATCAGGATTCTCGAGCAACTGGCGGGACGGGTTTTTGATTTTGAAGTCTTGAGTGAACTCGAGCGCGACGTGAGACAAGCCGAGTTTGATCAGAAAACCGCCAATGGCGAACAGGGGAGACTCGAGCAACTGCAAAAAAACATGGCGGAGCGCCGCGCCAAAGCCAAAGAGTTAAGCCGTGAACGCAACCAACTCGAGAAGCAATACGACATTTATGCGGCGCTGGCGGCGGACTTAAAAGGCAACGAGTTTCAAGAATTCATGCTCGAGGGTGTGCAAACCGAACTCCTGGCTCGAGCTTCCAGCATCATGCGTGAAGTCACCCGCGAACGCTACACCTTGGAGTTAAAAGAGGGCGAGTACGTGGTGCTTGATAACTGGAATGGACTGGATGCGAGGAGCGTCAGAACCCTGTCCGGCGGCGAGAGTTTTATTGCATCCTTGTCCTTGGCATTGGCGTTATCCGATTATCTGGCGGGACACAAAGCCTTGGGCGCGTTGTTTCTCGATGAAGGCTTTGGAACACTGGACGCCGACGCGCTCGATGCCGTCTCGAGTGTGCTCGAGGCGATTCAAACCCAGGGGCGCATGGTCGGCGTGATCACCCATGTTGCCAGCCTTGCCGAACGCCTGCCGAACCGATTGGTGATCGAAAAAGGACAAAGCACCAGCCGCGCCCGTTGGGAATCCTAAATTCCCTATTTTCTTTTCGCATGACGCGCTAAAATGCCAGTCATGAAGTTTTTTACCCTGATGATTGCCAGTCTGTTGCTCTTTGGCTCGAGTTTTTCTGTTGCTCAAAAATCTGACTCGAGCACCAACAGTGAAATCAGTGTCCAAATGCTGCCAGAAGTGGACATTCAAGCCGATCAAGCTGTGCGTGACTGGCTTGACAAAAAATTTGAAACCAAAATCACCCAACCCAATATTTCTGCCTCGAGCGACCTGAATTCAATTTTGAAAGATCAGATCAACACGTTAAAGAAAACCTTGCAATTCTCGAGCGTGCCACCAAACCCTCGGGTCAATTTTAATTTGCGCTCGGTGCAAGAGGGCGGCAATTTACGGGCGTACTCTTACCCCATTGCCTCGGATGCCGGCGATGAAACCCTGACGGTGACGCTCGAGAAAACCAATTCGGGTTTTACGTTGCGATCAATTCAATCTGGTGCGACGGCATCACTGACCCCAGATTTTGTGTCCCAGCCCGTTGGCATGTGGATTTTTTTGACGATGACGGCTCTACTTGCCTATGCCAGCATCGCGCCGACCATTTGGCGCAGCTGGCTGGTGCAGGGTCTAAGGCTGGCAAAAATCCATAAACGCACGTTTATCTTGACCAACATTTTGCTGTACGGTGTGTATTTGTTGGGAACGACTTTTGGTTTTGCCTACCCCGATCTGGTGCAAACCGTGGGCGAATTTTTGGGTGGCGCACTGGCACGCAGCGGCATTGGAGAAACCCTCAAAGCGGGCGTGGTCAATGCGGCGTTTGGTATTGCCCTCAACAATGCCAGGGCTGGAATTTTGTTCGGCAGTTTTATTCCAGGCAGCTTGTTTGCGATTCCGGCGTACTTGTTTGAAACCGCGCAATTTTTTGTGTACGGTTTCGCACTCGCGCCCGTGACCAACGCCGCCGCGTTTTGGTGGCACGTGCCAACCATCATCCTCGAGTTGCAAGCCTATATTTTTGTGACCGCCAGCTCGGGTGCGTTTTTGGTACGAATTTTGCGCAAGCAAAGCTATGCCCAAAGTTTTCAAAGTTACCTCAAATGCCTGCCGTTCGCCTTCACACTCTTGATTGTTGCCGCGTGGTACGAAGCTTTCGAGATTTTAGTGCTGATTCCAACTTTTGTAAAATGAAACGCCAAACCTCGAGAATTGCGGTTGGTATTTTAAGCTTTTTCGTATTGATCTACGCGTTGGCTTTTGTCTGGCTTGCAATCCAAATTAAAGATGACGCTCGAGTGTCCAATGCCGTGATTGTGCTGGGCGCTCGGGTCAATTACAACGAGCATCTCAACCCGTGTTTGGTGGCTCGAGTTGAGCACGGTGCGAATTTGATACGGTCTGGTCTGGCAAAATTCTTGATCGTCTCGGGTGGCAACGATGTTGAAGACGGCGCGAATGAAGCCAGCGCCATGCGGGATATGGCATTAAATGCTGGAATCTCGAGTGAACAAATCATCCTTGAACCCAAAGCCACCAGCACCTTTGAAAACCTGTTGTTTTCTCAAGCCATTCTCAAGCAACGAAAACTAAAATCGGTCATCGTCGTCAGCGAACCGTATCACATGCCCAGGGCAGCCATGATTGCCCGCAAACTTGGTTTGAATTTCTCGAGTTCCCCCGCCCCAGAAAGCGCCTGCTGGAGTCCTGGAAAGCACTTCTCCAGGTTCTTTTTGCGCGAACCATTTGCGGTGCTCGAGAATTGGTTGAAAGGGAATTTATGAACGATATTCTGGTGATTGTCGCCACCGAACTCGAGGCGCAAAAACTTCCCAAACTTCCAGGAATGCGGCTGCGAGTCTCTGGAATTGGGGCGGTCAATGCCGCTTTAGAGACGCAACTTGGAATCCTCGAGCAATGCCCAGATTTGGTGCTGAGTGTTGGCATTGGCGGCGCATACCCGAACGGCGGCGCGAAAATTGGCGATGTGGTTGTTTCCAGCGAAATGATTTACGCGGCTTTGGGCGCGATGGACGGCACTACATTTTTGAATCTCAAAGAGCTGGGTTTTGAGCTTGTCGGGAACATTTTCAACACGATTCCAGCCGCCTTGCAAGCGCAAGTTTTTGCCCAAATCACCAAGGCGCAGCTTGGCGCAATCCTGACCCTCGAGACGGTCACAGGTTCGGACGCTCGGGCTTTAGAACTCGAGCGGCTGTTTCCCAACGCCATCGGTGAGGGCATGGAAGGCGCGGGAGTCGCCCATGCTGCACTCAAGCACGGCATTCCCAGCTTCGAGATTCGCGGAATTTCTAATTTTGTTGGCGCTCGAGACCGCTCGAGTTGGCGAATTGGAGCGGCGCTGGGGGCGTTGCATCAAAGTCTCGAGATTGGGTGGAAGGCATTCGAGTAATCAGGTGCAGCCCAAAGGGCTTACCTATTCAATCACGATTACTTCAGAAATTGTGCCAGAGTGCTGATGAGCGCTGCAATTACCGTTGCCCAAAACGCCAGCATGGCTGGGTTTGGTCGGCGTAGCGGTTGAGACTTTCGTCTCTTTCTGCTATGCTTTTTTTGGATTGGCATATGGTTCACCTCCTCCCTACGGAGGAGATTCACCCCCAAAGTTGCAACCTTTGGGGGTGCTCCGTTGGGTCTGGTTCATCGTGATTGTCAAGGTTCGCGCCGATGGGCTGCACTGCGAATATAACACAGGTTTTAGCGTGACTTAGATTTGCTGTCTGATTCCAAAACCCTCGAGATCA
>JAYTKL010000288.1:0-2687 GCA_043730305.1 Deinococcales bacterium
GAGCGCATGAAATCGGCAAAGACTTCCTGACGGTATTCAATGGTTGCGACATTGCCAGACAAATGCGAAATGATTCGTTCGACATGCGGCTTAAAACGCGGTTCGATGCACAGTGCCGCAACCAGCTCAATCAGTGCCAGGTCATGGGCGCTTTCGGTTCCAATTTCGATGGCGTCTTTTGAATCTGGGTTTTGCCGCAAACAACTGAAATGCTCGAGGTTCATTCGTTCAATTCTAGCACTCGAAATTACTGCCCGCAGCACACGGTTTTAAACTCAGTTTCGGGTTAACTGGTTTGTGATCGCCACAAATTCCAAGTTTGGGTCATACTCGAGGCTCGACGCACCATCAACCACTAATTTGGCTCGAGTCCACGGTTGATCTTTCTCGAGCAACGGACGTTCAACGGCTTGCCATTCAAACCAGAAATCGCGTCCAGCCTGACCATCACGCAACAAACCGCGTTCTTCGGCAATTTTCGGGTTGGTTTCAACCCAGATTGGCAAGTCAATCCAATGGCTGTAATCCAGCCGAGTACAACTGACGCCCTCGAGAATCAAAACGGGTGCGGCTGTCACAAGAATAGAACCAGCACGACCTTTGTTTTTCCAAGCTTCGGGCGTGTAATCCACATTTTTACCGGCTTTAAATGGCTCGAGAATATTTTCGATCAGTAAATCCCACCAGTCAAAAAAACTGTGATGCCAAGCCACATCGTCGCTGTAAACCAACGTTGCGTTCACAGCGTGGCTAAGTTGTTTGGCAAACGTGGTTTTTCCCGACCCAGAACGACCATCAATAGCGATAATAGTTGGCTGCTCGAGCGTGCGAATGTGATCGTTCAGCGCGGCAAACGTTATGATTTCAGGTGCTTTCATGCAGCAATCTATCACGCAGCGTTACTCGAGACTCGAGAATCGCGCCGCTGCAACAATAATCCCATTTTCAAAGTGCTAATATCACTTTTCGGAGGTACGTTATGTTGGATTCAAAAGTAAACACAGAAACAGGCACGTTGCGTGTCAAAACAGGATTTGCAGAAATGTTCAAAGGTGGCGTGATCATGGATGTCGTCACGCCCGAACAAGCCATCATCGCCGAGGACGCGGGCGCAACCGCCGTCATGGCACTCGAGCGCGTCCCAGCCGATATTCGCCGTGACGGTGGCGTTGCCCGCATGAGCGACCCTGACATGGTGGTTGGTATCGTCAACGCCGTCAGCATTCCGGTCATGGCAAAGTGCCGCATCGGGCATTTTGTGGAGGCGCAAATCTTGCAATCGTTGGGCGTGGATTTTATCGACGAATCCGAAGTTTTAACCCCAGCCGACATGCAATACCACGTCAACAAACACGATTTCAAAGTGCCGTTCGTTTGCGGCTCGAGAAACCTTGGCGAAGCCCTGCGCCGCATTGGTGAAGGTGCAGCCATGATTCGTACCAAAGGCGAACCAGGCACGGGCGATGTCGTCGAAGCGGTCACGCACGCCCGTCAGATCATGGGCGAAATTCGTAAAGTTCAGGGCTTGCCCGAAGACGAACTGATGACGATGGCAAGGGATTTACAAGCCCCATTTGAACTCGTGCGGTACGTCTGGGCAAACGGTAAACTGCCCGTGCCAAACTTCGCCGCCGGTGGTGTCGCCACGCCAGCCGATGCCGCTCTCATGATGCACCTCGGCATGGACGGCGTTTTTGTTGGTTCGGGTATTTTCAAATCTGGCGATCCGGTCAAACGCGCCCAAGCGATTGTCAAAGCCGTCACGCATTACAAAGACCCAGAAATCTTGGCACAAGTCTCGAGAAATCTGGGCGAGGCGATGGTTGGCATTCAAGTTGTGGCGTTAACGCCCGATCAGAAAATGGCTGTTCGCGGTTGGTGAACTCGAGATTACTTGCTTGAAGGTTTCAATTTCCCCATAAAGAACCAGTGATCAATCTCTCGCTTAAACTCTCACCCGACTCGCAAAGGCTCGTCACCCTCTCTCGCTGCGCGAAAGAGGGTTTTTCAATATGAACTGTTAGATTGGGTTTTGCTTTTAACAACTTGACTTTAACCCTACTTAAAATTGAACCGAAACTCCCTTCTCTCCTCGGAGAGAAGGGTAGGGGATGAGAGGGAAACCACAATTATTTCTCGAGGTAAGCATGAATGTAGGCGTTCTGGCATTGCAAGGTGATTTCCGAGAGCACAAATTGATGCTCGAGCGTCTGGGGTGTTCGGTGCAGGAGGTGCGGCTGCCAAAGCATCTGGAAGGTTTGTCGGGAGTGATTTTCCCAGGAGGCGAGAGCACCACGATTGGGAAGCTGATGGTGGCTTACGAACTGGACACGGCTTTAAAGGATTTTGCTGCTCGAGGTGGTGCGATTTGGGGAACGTGTGCGGGTGCAATTTTGCTGGCGACCGACATCGTGGATTCAAATCAACCACGGCTGGGCTTGCTCGAGATGCGAATCAGGCGCAATGCGTTTGGGCGGCAGGTGGATTCATTTGAGGTACAACTCGAAGTAAAAGGTTTGGATGCGCCGTTTCAAACGGTTTTTATTCGCGCCCCAGTGATCGAATCGGTAGGGGAGGGTGTTGAAGTCCTCTCGAGTTTTGAGGGTCGAATTGTGGTGGCGCGAAAGGATCGCATCATGGCGAGCAGTTTTCATCCCGAACTGACCAACGATTCGCGCTTGCATCAA
>JAYTKL010000289.1:0-3777 GCA_043730305.1 Deinococcales bacterium
ATGGGTGCTGCGCAATGCCTGAGCCAGATCGTTCAGTTTGATGCGTTGCGCCTGGTCAATCGGGTCTACCGGGCGGGTGTCTCGAGTAATGCTCACACCCACATTTTAGACCATTTCGCAGCAATCATTTGTTTTTCTGTCACGTTCGCAAAAATCACGCGGTGGATCAAACTTTGGTCGGTTTAAACCCTTCAAGCAGCATCTTGCAAAACGCATCGGCAATTTCTCCCGCATCAAGGCGACCATTGGGGTTAAACCAGTGATACGCCCAGTTCGCGCTGGAAAGCGACAACAGACTTGCCAGTTTTGGATCCAAATCTGGACGGAACGACCCCTTCTTGATGCCCTCCTCGAGAATCTCGCGGTAAATTCGTTCGACAGCCTCGCGTCTGTCGGCAATTTCCTCGATTTTGGTGATCGGCAGATGCTTCCATTCGTGAAAAAACACGGTTGCCCAATCCTTATTTTTCGAGATCACATTCAAATGCGCCTCGAGCGCCGCCCTCAACTTCTCGGGTGGTGGCAGTTTGCTGTCCCGAATCGGCTCGAGTGCCGCGTCGAATTCATCGGCGGCACGGTTGACGATTTCCCAGAGCAATTCTTCCTTGCTCGAGATGTGCGCGTACAAACTGCCACCTTGTACCCCCAGGGCTTTGGCGAGGTCGCGCATGCTGGTGGCATGGTAGCCCAACTGCGAGAAGAGTTTGCCTGCAGTGCGGTAAATTTGTTCTTTCCTGGAGACGGGTTGGGTCACGTTGACACCAGTCTATCCGATGCTCGAAAGGTTTTGGAAATAATCAGACAAAAGGTGATTAAAACAGGTTTGCTCGAGCCATTGTAAATCTTAATTACAAACGCGGGTTGGAATATTCCAACCCGCGTTGAGACGTTATTTTAAAAGGTTTCGGTTAAGGAATGTTTTCAATCAATTGAACTTGTGCCGTGATCACCGTCTGTTGCCAGTTGAGTGTTGCCACATTGATAATTGTTCCCGATGAGTACGTTGCTGGAATGGTAAAAGTTTTGCTAGCGCCAGCGTCCAGGTCAAAGGTTTCATCGAGATTTGTGCCAGTTAAACCAGTCGGCAAGGGATCGATCACCCGAACGCCAGTTGCTGTGCTGCCACCGGTGTTGTTGACCGTAATCGTGAAGACCACTGGTTGTCCTGGGTTGGGTTGATTGATATCAACCTCTTTGCTCAGGCTGAATTTTGGTGGGTCAACCACAACAGCTTGTTTTTTCTGTCCGACAAACATGTGCCAAACGTCAATGGCACAACCCGAGCAGCGGCTGGGGCATTGACCGTTGTTGGTGATGGTCAAGGTGACGGTTTTGTAATTGGCACCTTTTGGCAGCTCGAGCATCGCCGGACGGGCGTCCTCGCCGATATCACCTCGCCAATAGACGGTTTTGGTTTTGGTTGGATAAATCGTGCTGGTGGTTTTGTTAAGGTTGACCATTGCTGTGAAGTTTTGTGTGCCGATAATGTTGTTGGCGTTGTTGGCTTCTTGTACGCAAACAAGCGGTGTGCCGTTGACCAAAGACCAACCTGTTAAGTCGTTAATGCTGCTTCCAGTGGTTGTGGTTGCACCAACTTTGATGGTCGAGTTGAGGTTGGTGTTGGCGTAAAAGCCTGCCAGACCAATCAGGGTGTTGTCGTCGGCGTAACCTTTGGTCAGGTGGCTAAAATCCAAAGTTACTGTGTAAGCCGATGCCGAACCAGTCTGACGAATCTTGGGGCAAAAACGCAAAGAATATGGATCATTCAAGCTGTTATAGCCAGCAAAACCACCTTTAATGGCTGGGTTAAGAATTGTAGATGTGGTACTCAGGGTGCTGAGGCTGCAAATACCAATGTTGCTCGAGATTGAGACATTCACATTGCCTTGGTCAGCCAAAGGTACACTGCCGCTCAAGTGCCCATTGTACCAACTCTGTTTGACACCCCACCAGGTCACATCGGTTGCCGGCAGGTTGGTGCGCAGGGTTGGGCTTGGCACAACATAGCCAGAAAATGCCTGAATCGGGTTGGACATGCTAATACCATTGGGTTGTAAATCAAGTGCCAATGGTTGATCGGTTGCAATATCAGGCGTTGAAGAACAACCCAGGAAGCTGACTGTCAAAGCACTCAACGCTAGGGCGGCAATTGACCTTTTCCAGTTTTGTAAGTTTTTTGTCATAATTCTTAGTATAGCCTAATGTGGGAACATGTCAATTCATGAAGTTTGGTTGCGAAATACTGTAGTTGCTATAAAACAATACAGGAATAAATAACAATACAAAAAAAGCTCACCGCAAATAACAGTGAGCTTCTTAAATAAAAGCAAATAAAACTAGCGGCGAATACCCAAACGTTCAATCAACTTGCGGTAGGCATCATAATCTTTGGTACGCAAATACTTGGTCAAACTGTTGCGCTTGCCGACCAAAACTTGCAAACCACGCTGACCGTGCTTGTCTTTCTTGTTGGCGTTCAGGTGGCTCGAGAGGTTATTGATGCGGTGGGTGAGGACTGCCACTTGAACTTGGGTGCTGCCCGTGTCGCCCTCGAAGGTTGCGTAGTCTTTAATGGTCTTGGTCTTGTCTTCTGCGCTAAATGACATATCGGTACTTCCTTATGATTAAGTCCGGCAAATCCGAGCAAATTCCCAAAAAGGGCACCCTGACTCCCGCGAGGAAAGAGCGTATCATACAAACCAGAAGTTGACAAACTCGAGTTTGCTCGGTAAGCTCTTCAAGCTGTTCAGCCCTCAAGCAACACTGAACAGCAGACCAGCAACTGCCGAGGTGGCGGAATTGGTAGACGCACTAGCTTGAGGGGCTAGCGCCCGCAAGGGTGTACGGGTTCAAGTCCCGTCTTCGGCACCAGTTAAAATCGCACGAATCAAACGATTCGTGCGATTTATTCATTTGGGTTTGACCACCAACGTTTTCGCCAGCAGGTCATGCAAGGCTTGTTTTTTGACGGTAAAACCCGCCATGACAAACGGCACAAGCCAAATCAACAACGATCCAAAAAACAACAACAAAAATGTTCCAGCCGCAGCTCGAGCCGCCTGACTTGTTGCATCCGAAATCACTGGAATTAACGGCATAATGCCAACGATCAGCACAATGAAAGCGACCAAAGCAGGAATCTGTTTGGCAAAATAACGCCAAGTCGCCTGCCCAAAACCGATGGGTTGATCACTTAAATTCGTGACTTTCAAACCCAAAGCCATTTTACCCAACGTGGCTTGTCGTTTACTGCTCTCCAAGAGCGCAAAGTACAACCAATTGACCAGCAAACTAAAAATCAACGACAGCAAAATGGGTGCAACCAAGGACACGGCTTCATTCTGAATGGCTTGGATGCTGCCCCCAGCAGAAACCGACCTCGAGATTTCATTCAGGCGTTCCATAGCCCTGTTCAAACCAAAAATGCTCGAGATGATGCTGGTGATGATTGACACCAGAATACCGTCGATGATGGCTGCCAGAAACCGCATCCAGAATCCAGCGATTTCGGTTGACGCTCGAGGTGCGTCGTTGGTGACTGGACTCATTTTGGTGAGCGGTACGGCTTGCCGAACGTCTTGGTGAAACGATTCGACTTGCACTGTTTTTGGCGGCGCAATCTCGAGCGGCACTGGAATTGGCGTGGGTTTTTCGGGAATGCTCTCCACTCGAGCCGCCGCCGCTTTGGTGTGGGCGCGTTGCCCAGCACTTTGAACCACTGTGAAAAAACTTGCCAAGGCGTCTTTGTCGGTATTCAGCGCCCCACGAATCAGTTCG
>JAYTKL010000290.1:0-8160 GCA_043730305.1 Deinococcales bacterium
GGTGCGCCGATACCGTGCCAATTTTTCCAGCGAAGGCGGACACTCATGGGGCAATGCGGGTTCACCCTCGAGCATTCAAGGTTTGGCAGAGGCGGTACACGAACTCTATAAACTTCCGCTTTCCAACGACCCGCGCACGACCCTCAGCGTCGGCACGATTTCGGGCGGCACAAGCGTCAACAGTATTGCCGCCAATGCAGACCTGCTGCTTGACCTGCGCAGTCTCGATTCAATTGCCCTCGAGCAACTTGATCTGCAAGCCCGAGCCGCCATGTTGCGCGGTGCGAAACGGGCGAAAGTCGAAATGCAGCTCGAATCGGTTGGCGACCGCAGCGCTGGCAAAACCGATACGGCGCAACTGACCAGCATTGCGCTTCGGGTGCTCGAGAATCTGGGCATTTCCGCTCGAGCCGTGGCTTCCAGCACCGACGCGAACGCTGCCGTGCCGTTTGGTATTCCAGCCATTGGATTTGGTGTTTACAAAGGCGGCAACGCCCACCGCCTGGACGAATGGGTTGACCCCAGCAGTTTGGCACTTGGCTTAAGATCGCTCGAGGAATTTGTCAAACAACTTGCCAGATAAGATGGCTCGAGTTTAAAACAGTGTTTGCGCACTTTTGCTGATCTTCCAGCCGTGCCCACTCAAGTTCACGCAGCGCACTCCCAAGGTGCTCGAGGTGCAGACAAAACCAGCCCATTTCCAGGTGGTGCCGTATTGCAAAACAGGGTAGGCATCGGCAACGGTGTCGCCGTGGCAAAGCCTTACACTTTTGCCTTTGAGCGTCATGTTGAACGCATTGCCGAAATCGAGGTCGCAGTCTTTTGGTCGGGCTGGAATTTTCGCGTTGTTTTGCAAAATATCGCAGCGCAAAATCGTGCCGCTTGCGTCCGTAAAACCGGCGCAATGAATGTTCTTGGATGGACTTTGAAAGCCGATCAGGTCTGAAGCTGCCGTGGTGGGCAATCTCGAGATTCCAAAACCAAAAATGATCAAAATAACGAAGAACTTTTTCATAATTACTCCTGTTGCTCGAGGCTTGATTTGAAATCTTAAATTCGGTTTTGTCGGGGATGGGTTTGTAGGGGATGGTCTGTAGGGGATGGTCTGTAGGGGATGGTCTCAGACCATCCCCTACAACGGTCGCTTATTCTGAATGCTTGAACGAAGCCGCAATTTTAACCACAATTGGATCGTAAGTTTTCTTTTGGGTCACAGGATAGCTGATCAAAAACGTTTTGTACTCGTCATTTTTGAACAAGACTTTTTGGTAAAAAACGTTTTTGTTCTCGACGCCCGAGATCACAAAAAAATCGGGTTTGAACAACTTGTACGTCACTTTGCGCGTGTCGCTCGAGGTGCTTTCGGCGTTAAACCGAGTCTCGAGTTTTTCCATCAGGCTGTTGTTGCTGCCGTAAACCAGCATTTTCGCCAGTCCGTCTTTGCTTTTGAAGGTTCGACCATCGCCGTTTTCGGGTGCGGCTTGCACAATGAAGTTCTTTGGGTAATCGATGCAAAACGCAAACCTGGCATTGCAGTACTGTCGCATGGCGCTGTGTGCCAGAACGCTCGAGCTTGATAAAATCAGCAACGCAAACAGGGTTTTCATGCGCCGCAACCACTGCTGGTTCGAGAGACAAATTTCTTGCCGTTCCACTCGGTAATCTCAAAGTTATAACCCTCGTAGTAGGCGCTGTAAAGCACCACCTCGAGTTTGCCGTCGCCGTTCAGGTCCAGAAGTCCTGCGATGTCGTACAGCATCTCGAGGTGACGGTTGCTGGCTTCAATGTCAATGTCTTTTAAGCTGACATCGCCCGCCACGCTGATGGTTTGGACTTTACCGGCAACGATTTTGCGCATCAGCACAAACGAGTAATCTCCTTTTTTGCCGCCTGCAGGCGGGAAGTAATCGCCGCTGCCCGATTCTTGAAAATGCCTGCCCACAATAAAAACCTCATCGGTTAAGTCATTGTCAAAATCGGTTTTGATCACGCTGGTCAGTTTGACCAGGATATTTTTCAAACCTTTTTGGCTCAAAAATTCGCTGGCAATTTTGACGTACGCCAAGGACGTATTTGGCAGCACCGTGACCGCTCGAGGGCGGGGATTCCAGGTGGCACTGATCCCAATTTCAAAGGCTTTGGATTTGTGGCTTGGTTTTAAGGGCACACTGAAGGTTTCCTCGCAGGGCACACCCATCGATTCTGGTTTACCAGCTTTAAAGCTGCCCGTTGGGGCGGCGTGCGAATAGAACTTGAACGTATCGCCAGAAATCAATGTTGCCGATTGCTCAGAGTTCGCCCATTTCTTGTCTGAAAACGCTCCCACCACCTCGGGTATTGAACTGTCCCAAGGTGCAAGGGCGACCACGATATTTTTGGGGTTATTTGCGCCTGAAACAAAACTCGAGCAGAGGAGAAGTGTTAACCCCGCAGCGATTGAAATGATTTTTTTCATCTGCCTCAAGGTTAACATTCAAAGCCGAATTCTTAGGGTCGCTCGAGAATCAGGCTTGTAAAGTTAGGATCGGCTTTGATTTGTGCGTCAGAAAATGGCAATTTGACAAATTTCTTTTGCGAGTACAATTCGGTCTGGTCGGCATAATGCGCGTTGTCTGACTGTGGACTGAGCGAATACGAAAGCAACGCCTCGGCTTGCGGATTGAAATCCGCGTCCCAAGTCACGGTCTGCATGTAACTCGAGCCGTGAATGGGTTCGTAATGCCCGTCTTTGAGGCTTGAGGCTTGGAGATTGTAGACACCCTCATCGCCCGCGCCGCCATGAATCGGAATGTGTTTGTCGCCACGCACCGCGTATTGAACGCTACCCAAACTGGCATCGAGCGGCACTTTTTGTTTTTCAAGTTCAGTCACGGCATCAGTCAGGGCGGCATACACCTGCTCGAGCGTCGCAGAATCGGTTTTCAAATCCCTGGCGGTGTTGACAGGGTTTGCGGCATCAAAGGGCACTGCCCACAAGTCAATTTTTTTGGCTTTCACCCAGAATTCGCGCCAGACCACCGCGCCGACACTTTCGAGGTTTTCGCGTTTGTCCCACTTGGCAAGAATGCCGCACGGTTTCTCGAGTTTGCTTGGACAGTTTTTCACCACAGCATCGGTCAACAATTCCGCACTCAGGTTGCGGTTGCCGAACAATATTTGCTGCAATTTTTCCACACTAAATTTGTTGCCAGCCAAACCGTCCGTGCCCGCCAGTCGCTCGAGAATTTGTTTGTAACCAAGGCGGGTTCTTAAACTTCTGGCGGTGCCCTCATCGCCAATGATTCTTGGGAAACCTGTCAGGGGTTGTTGCAAACTCGAGAGCCAATAACTGTCGTTCGAGTTCATGACCCAGTCCGAACGCGTCAGGCTCGGCATGTTTTTGCCAGCCATAATACCGGCTTGCGGCGCACCATTGTCGTTGTCCCAATTGCAGGCGCTCGAGCTTCCATCGAGCACGGGCAATTTGGCGGCGGCATAAATCGCCTTGCCCAGAAAGCCCTGGACACACTGTTTGGCTTTGGCATCACTGACGTTTGGCACCACCCCAATATCGGCATAAAACGCATTGCCAGCCGCGTCTGCGGCAATGGTATTCACCCAAGGCACTGCCACATTCTGCTCGAGCGCCCGCTTGATGCCCGCCACACTTTTCGCCTGATTGATGCGCCACCACTGTTCAATAAACCTCGAGTTCTCATTGTTGGCATCGCGGATGGTGTAAGCAAAAGTGCTGCCCCAAGCCATGCGCAGCGCGTCACTGGCAATCATTTGCCCAAAATGTGTGCGCCACAAGGTGCGGATGACGTTTTTGAGGCTGCCGTCTGGTTGTAAAACCTGCACGGTCACGGTCTTGCTGGTCATCTTGCGTTTTTCGCCGTCAAACCAGTACGAGGTTGGGTCGCCAGCCACCAGTTTGAGTTCAAAAATCGTGAACCTGAACGCCGTCGAAACCGTGTGCGACCACGCCACACGGTTGTTAAAGCCAATGTTGACCACCGGCACACCCGCCAGACTGCCACCCATGACATCCAATTTGCCAGGAATGGTCAGGTGCATTTCATAAAAACGGTCAGGTCCAAACCACGGAAAATGCGGGTTGCCCAAGAGCATTCCCCTGCCGTTTTCGGTCACGTCACGCCCGAGCGCCACCGCGTTGCTGCCCAGTTTTGCCTCATCGGTATCGAGCCTCAAAAAATCACGAACCTCCTGCCGCGAAGGTACGGTCAACACTGGCTCGCTCGAGGTTTTGGCGGCAGGATAGGGCGCTTGCGCCGCGTAAATGGCATCGGTCAATGTTTCGCTCGAGGCGTGCGAGACTTGCTCGAAATTGTGCCTCAGCAAATCCAAGACCGTGATTTCACGCAAGTATTTGGCGTCTTTGCAATCCTGCGAGAATTTTCCTTCTTCAATAAAACGGTTGTAACCCGCAACATAACCCGTCATTTCCTCCTGAAGCTCAATTGGGCTGGAATTGTAGGCTTTCACCAATGCGTTTTCGTCAAACACGGTTTTGAAGAAAAAATCGCTGCGCAGATTGTTAAACCCAGTTCTGGACGCCCCAGATTGCAAACTCGAGCCGTCAGGTCCAAAAAATTTTGAACGCTCGCCCAAAATCGTGGTCAGATGATTGGCAAACATGCAGTGGTTGTCGGTGGCAAACGCATAACCCAAGCCGTAACCCAAACTGCCGTAATCCTCGGCTTTGATGTGCGGAATGCCGTAGCTGGTGCGCCGAATTTCGACGCGGTACTGTTCGGTGTCGTGCGCCAAACCGACCACACCAACTGCAAGCGCGACCAAACCCAATCCAACAATCACAGCAAACCGTCTCGAGCCTGAAATTCTGAGATTCATCAAATAACTCCTTTTTTGGTGCTGTCATTATTCATCAGATCGCCATGCCAGATTGAAACGCACCATCCGCTCGAGGATTGTTGTTTTA
Source organism: Deinococcales bacterium (assembly GCA_043730305.1). Taxonomy (GTDB): domain Bacteria; phylum Deinococcota; class Deinococci; order Deinococcales; family JAAFIG01; genus JANXTZ01. The sequence continues at coordinate 4,943 of JAYTKL010000290.1, forward strand.
AAACCAGAGAATTTCAAAAAACCTGAATCACACCGAGAATCGAGCCATGACTTCTTGGTGTGTTCTCAACTCTCGAGCCTCGGATTGGGTCAAAGCTTCCTCGAGTTTTGCCATTAAAACAAGGTGCTTAATGATGTCATTGAGTGTGGCATTCTCAGGGAGTTTTTTCAGCGATTCGACCACGGCATCGCGGTAAGATTGCGTCATTTTAAGAATCTAGCATTATTGGTGCTCACTCAAAACCATTCGGGTTTCATTTCCTGCACTGTCAAATCAAGGCTCGAGAGCAGCTTTGACCAGACAGAAATTTTGGGCAGTTCAAAACGGTAATAATACTTGCAGGTTTGAACCTTGCCCGTATAGAAATTCGTATCGTCCTCGGATTGAGGCTTTTTCAAAGCTCGAGCGGCTATCACAGCTTGCCTTAACCACATCCAAGCAATCACGGTGTGTCCAAGCATCTCGAGGTAGGCGTTTGAGTTTGCCAGGAAAACCTCTGCACCCATTTCAGCCCTCGCTCGAAGCAATGTTTCGGTGGTTTCAAGCCCAAGGTTTAAGGCATTCTGGAGCTGTTGGGCAAGGTCTTTGAGTCCTTCCTCGAGCTTGGCGGTATCAACTGTCGTCTGGATTTCTCGAGTCAACAGTTTCAAACTTTTACCTTCAAACTGCACAATTTTACGCCCCAGAAGGTCTAGCCCCTGAATGCCCGTTGTGCCCTCGTGAATGGGGTTTAAACGATTGTCACGGTAAATCTGCTCGACTGGGTACTCGCGGGTGTAACCGTAACCACCCAGAATTTGAATCGCGTTTTCGTTGGCTTTCAAACCATTCTGGCTCGACCAGGCTTTGACAATTGGGGTCAAAAGCTCGAGCAACAACGCCGCCTCTTTGCGTTTGACCTCATCAGAATGCGTTTTCTCGTCCTCGACCAAACTCGAGGCGTACAAACCCAGTGCCAAGCCTCCCTCGGCAATCGCTTTTTGCTCCAGGAGCATTCGGCACACGTCGCTGTGCTTGATGATCGCGGTTTGAGGCTCGAGCGGATTTTTGCTGTTGTTGCGACCTTGAAGGCGCGTGCGGGCGTACTCGAGACTGTACTCATAACCCGCCAGTGCCAGCATGACCGCGCCCATGCCCACGCCTATGCGGGCTTCGTTCATCATCTGAAACATGTACGCTAGCCCTTGATTGGCAACTCCAATCAAAAAACCGTGGCAATCGCCGCGTTCGCCAAAATTTAAGACAGTGCTGGTCGTGCCGCGATAACCCATTTTGTGAAGCAAGCCAGCCAAATTAACGTCATTGCTCTCGAGATTGCCATTTTGGTTGCGGTAACGCGGCACGATAAAGAGTGATATGCCTTTCACGCCAGCCGGTGCGCCCGTCACTCGAGCCAGCACGAAATGCACGATGTTTTCACTCAGTTCGTGCTCGCCAGCCGAAATCCACATTTTACTGCCAACAATTCGGTACGAGCCGTCAGTTTGCGGTTCGGCTCGGGTCAAAATATCCGCCAAACTCGAGCCAGCTTGCGGTTCAGAAAGTGCCATCGTGCCAAACCATTTGCCCTCGAGCATCAGTCCCAAGAATTCGGTCTTCTGAGCTTCAGACCCAAAACTGTTTAACAAATTGCCTGCTGCTATCGTCAAAAAAGGATATGCCGCCGTGGCTGGATTCGCCATCAAAAACACGCACTGACAAGCCAAGGCAATTGGGCTTGGCAACTGCATTCCGCCAAGTTCAAAATCAGAGTGCGCGGCAAAAAAACCGGCATCCCGAAATTTCTCGAGCGCGATTTTGACCTCATCAATTAAAACCACCTTGCCGTCCACAATGTGCGGCTCGAGGATGTCGGCTTTGCGGTTGTGGCTGGCAAAAAACTTGTCAGCAATTTCAAACGCCACATCCAGCGCCGCCTCAAAAGTCTCGAGCGAATGATCTGAAAATCGCTCTCGAGAAGTAAGGGTGGTGACTTCAAGCAATTCGTACAACACAAAACGCAAATTTCGACGGATTGAAGACATGCCAAATCCTACCGCAACCATCATGGTCTAGCCTTACAACCAAACTCGAGCATTTGCCGCTCAAAAGTATTTATGCTATCTTTGACGCCGCTCTCGAGAACCCAATGTGGAGGGGTGCCAGAGCGGTTGAATGGGACGGTCTCGAAAACCGTTGTAGGTGCAAGCCTACCGTGAGTTCGAATCTCACCCCCTCCGCCAAAGAAGCTGCCTGCTGTTGCCGGCAGCTTTTGTTTAGCAGCCCAAAAACCTGTGCACAGACACTTGTAACAATGTTGTTACGCCAAGTGTCACGCCATGCCGCTAAACTGAAGCCAGATCGAAACGCACTTTAGATGAAGAATGTCTTAAGGCGCTGATATTGCCACGGGTACGTCAAGCAGGAACTTTAACCACCAAAAAGTTTGTAATGCCAGTATGATTATCCAATCAATTGTTGAACAAAGCGCACCAGCGCACGGGAGGAACAGTATGAAGCCAGCAGTAAACAACCGCGAAACACCACAGCAAACGCTCCTGACCGCATTGACTCGAGGCGCAAGTGTCATCGCCCTTTGTGCTGCTGGGCTTTTTGGTCAGGCGACGGCGAAATCCCTACCTGCCAGTGCCAGTTTGAATTTGCACACCACGCAAAAACTCGAGTCAAAGCTGGGTTCGGGTGCGTTATCGAGCGCCCGTATCAACCAGATTTTCCAAGATGTTCAAAAACCCAAGGCGTTGCTCGAGCAGGCGGCATTGAGTTGGCCACCGCAGTTTGCGATAGGTCAAACCTGGACGGTCAGTATTGTTGGCGTTGGGATGTGGAACTTGTCATTGACTGAAACCATTCAAGGTGATGCAACAGGTTTTACCACAGGCACGGATAGACGAGAAGGTTATTTCAAGTATTTCCCCAAAAACGGCAATGATCCTGAAGTGGCAATCAATTATTTACAGAGCGATACTGACATTTATCAATGTGGTTTTTTTGCGACCGGCAACCCATCTGGCAATACCTTAAACGGAGTGGCATTTCGTTACATCATCAGCACTAAAAAATATGAGGATTTGAAAACCACTTGCAGTGCCACCCTGGGTGGCGGCTCGAGTCAGACCACAACACCCACATCACCCTTTGCCAACCCAAACGTTCCTTTAAACCCAAATACCAACCAAACGCAACCGACATCTGCCAGCCCAGTCTGGCCCCCCAAACCA
>JAYTKL010000291.1:0-17779 GCA_043730305.1 Deinococcales bacterium
TTCGGTGCGCATAGCAGCCCGTCCAAGTCCTGGTTTGGCTGGTTCTGAAGGGGCGACTTCGGCAGCCTCAAAAGCGGAGGGAAGGACATTGCGATCCAAATTTCGGATTCGTTGTGTGGTCGGATGTGCAACTTTGATCAAGAAATTGTTGAAGACTTCATGGATTTCTCGAGCGCTCGGGCGTGCGCTGGGGTTTTTCGCCAAACTGCGATCAATGATCTTGGCAATTTCGGGTTCTATTTCGCGGTGCAAATTGCGAATTGAAGGCGCGAACTTGACCAGATGCGCGTTCTGAACCTCTTCGTATGTCTCGCCGGTAAACGGACGAGCGCCTGTGACCAATTGAAACGCCATGATCCCAAGGCTGTACACGTCCGATTTGGTCGAGCTGCGTTCACCCCTGAACACCTCAGGAGCCATGTAGAAAGGACTTCCTGCCAGCAAACCAGGGTGCGCCTCGCTCGAGGCTGCCCCGAAATCTGCCAGGTACGCCCGTCCATCCTCGAGGTAGACGTTGCTGGGCTTCACATCCTGATGAATGACTTTCTTAAAATGTGCGTAATCTAACGCGTCGGCAATGTCGGCAATGACCCTGAAAGCTTCACCCAGCGTTTGGGGTGGTTCTTCGAGCGCACCTTCTTTAAAATACTGAATTGCCAAGTGCGCATCGTCTCCAAAAGGCACACCCGAAAAAAAATGGATAATCTGCGGATGGTTTAAACTCTTTAACATCAGCACTTCATTCGAGAACATTTTACCAAGTGTTGGATCATCAAAAATACCAGGCTTGGGAACTTTTAAAGCCACAGCACGATTCTTTTGATCTCGAGCCAAATACACGGTTGCCGTGCGTCCAGTGCCAATCTGGATTTGAATTCGGTACCCTGGAATGTTGACTTCGGAAGTCACAGCTTGATTCTAACTTGTTTCCATAAATTCGGCAAAGAAAATTGCACAACTTTAGAAACTCGGTTTCATCGCAGACGCCAGAATTGACTAAAAAATTTGTAACTCGAGCAATGCAAAGCGTTGCCTCAAAAGTGTTGGAATCTTGATGATAAACTCGAGTTCAACTTGACCAAAAGCTGTTACTCTGATAGCCTTCCATAGCCAGCCTTCACCTCGGGGTGTAGCGCAGCCTGGTAGCGCACTTGACTGGGGGTCAAGTGGTCGTGAGTTCAAATCTCGCCACCCCGACCACGTTGTACACGCATTCTTTCGAGGATGCGTGTCTTATTTTTAGGCTTAAAACTCCCCTTCGACTCCCTTACAGGTTATACAGTAAGGCTTTGCGTCGTCCTAGACTGCTTAAAATCTATCACTACCGCACGAATCACCGTGCCAGACGATTAAATCCTGTCTCGAGCTTTGGCGGGTGGCGGTAATGCAAAACCTTATTTTGCTTGCCGCCCTGGATTATCTGGCTCGAGGTTGGAGTGTTGTCCCAGTGCAAGGAAAGCAGCCGCTCGAGCGTTGGCAACGCTGGCAGCATGAGCGCATGACAACGCGCCAAGCCGAAAGCCTGTTCAGTCGTCCCGAAGTCACGGGTGTAGCTGTGGTGTGCGGTCAAGTCTCTGATTTGATGGTGCTTGACTTTGACGGGCAAATCGGGCGAAACGCCTTTCTCGAGTTATACGGCAATGGTTTGATCGAACTCGAGCGCCCAACTGTCACCACGGGAAGCGGTGGCAAGCATTTGTACTTTGCGCTCGAGCCGTGGGCGAAAACAATTCACTGGCATCACCAAGGCTTACGGGCGGGTGAATTACGCGCTGATGGCGGTTACGTTCTCGCACCGCCAAGCTGTCACCCAAACGGGACGCTCTACTCGTGGGACGTTGAACCGCTCGAGCTTTTGCAAGTGATGCCGCAAACATTGCGTGAAATGCTGGCAACACCGAACACCAAAACAACACAAGGCAGTTCAGGGCGCTCGAGTATCGGGTTTATTGAAGCTCGAGGGCGTTTGTCTTATTTGGTGCTGCTCGAGAAAGCCAAAGGCGAAGTGCAAACCTTGGGACGCAACAACGCAGGTTTTAGGCTTGCGACTTGGTTACGTGACAACCAATACAGCCAAAGCGAGGCGCAAAGCATCGTCTTAGAATTTGCAGCACAAGTGCAAAACGGCAAGCACGAATACACCGATACCGAAGCACTGGCAAGCGTCCGCAGTGCCTACAGCCGACCACCTCGCGCACCTTGGGGAATGCGGGTGAGTGCATGACTACCAAACATTTGAACAGCGAAACCCCAAGCACTGAAACCAGTGTAGACCAAGAGCTTAAACCACTTTTTAAAGAAGCCATTCCCGAAGTCATGCCCGACGGTTGGCGCTATGATGAATCAAACAGTCTTTGCACTGTCAGGGTTCACCAAACTGGTGTAGAGCTTAAACCCGTGTTTTTAGGAAAGCTCAAGGTGACAGGCTCGAGTGAGGATGTTTTCACGGGTCAAAGTTCTTTGCAAGTGCGTTTTCAAGCTCAAAAGCGCTTTGTGACTGTCGAAGCCCCAAGAACAGAATTAAGCCGTAAAAAGGGCGTTCTCGATTTCCTGAGCGCTCGAGGTGCGCCCGTCCATGACGACAACGCAAGCAAGGTCGCAAAGTTCTTAACCGAGTATGCCAAAGCCAACGAAGAACACATTCCACACGAACGAACGGCAAGCCGTTACGGGTTCACGCCCTCAAATGACTTGGTGTTACCTGTTGGACTGGTAAGCAGCGTGGGAGAGTCCGAAAGTATTCGGTTTGTTTCTGGTGTTGGAGCGCCAAGAGCAAAAACAGGCAGCAACAAAGACGCATACCATGACGCACTCAAAGAGATTTTGACTTGGGGACGTGAAGCATGGGTGATTCTTGCCGCTCTTGGATTTTCGTTAAGTTCCCCGTTTCTCGAGCGTTTCAAACCACGGCGTAACCCAGTTGTGTACTTTGCTGGTGATTCTGGAGCGGGTAAGACCACCGCCGCCCGTTTTGCGGTTGCCGTATGGGGTTTAAGTTCTCCGCTCGAGATGGAATTAGGACGCACGACCAAAGCAGGCATTTTACAAACACTCGAGAGTCTTGGAGGCTTACCGCTCTTTGGTGATGAAGCGCATCAAAGCCAAGACCCAGCAACGCTTGAAGCAACCGTATACCAGTTTTCAAACGGGCAAAGTTACACCAAGGGCGGCAAAGACGGTAAAGCCTTGGGCGGTACAAGCATGAATGGATCAATGTTTTTAGCGGGTGAGGCATTACCAGATTTTGCAAATGCTGGCAGTCACCGCCGTACTTTCTTTGTCCGCGTAGACGAACATAAACCACTTGCCGCGCCTGTAGGCTCGAGTCTTGGCGCAAGTCGTGCCGAAATGCTCGAAAAGACTTGGTTAGAAGGCGCTGGTCAATGTGGGGAGATGTTTGCAAGAGGGGTATTAAGCGATTGGGACACTTACGCCGCACTGGTAAAAGAACACCGCCCCATGTACTCGAGCCTTGGCGCGTGGGATGTTCCTTTAGCTGCAATGCTGGCAAGTGTCCAAACCCTGTGCAAGTTGTACGACCTCGAGTTACCCGAAGATATTTTTACCGCACTAATTGGAGAACCGCCCAGCGTTTTAACGGGGGCAAGACTCGAGCATGAACCCGCCGTGACTGCATGGGAATCGTTGCAAACCATTCTTGGCGGTTCTAAAACCGTGATCGAGAACGAGATTCATTTTATGGAATATCGCGGCGAACGGATTGCTTGGAAGGACAAGAAAACTCCCGTCTTGTTGGTCATGACTTCTGCTAAAGCAATTACGGACGCACTCGAGGGCAAAAGCTGGTTACAGCGTTTTGGGTCTGAGTGGATACGTCGCAAATGGATTGTTGCCACCGCAAAAGATGGCAAGTCGAGCCTATCGGTTTGGATGCCAGGGAACAACGCCAACGTGCGGGTCATCGCCATTCCAATCAAGAGCAGTCCGCAAGGGGGTAACTAGGATGCAAAACGAAAAAAAGACGTGCCGAGCATTGCATGGTGTGCGGTGTGAGGCGAAGTGTAATGTCAGGTGTGAGGTTATTGATATTGTCTATAACAGCTTTATTCTATTTACTTCACACCCTCACAGCTTAAAATCTTCAGAATATAGACAAGCAATCTCGAGACACTTTTTTACGGTGAATAGAAAAGTTATTTGTAAGTGTAAGGGTGAAAGGTTTTATCAATTATCTTGTCTACCACGTATTCAACTGCCTCACACCTTACATCACATCTTTCCTTACACCTCACACGTTGAGCAGCAAAACTCGAGCAGCATGAAAACAACAGCCACGTGTCACACCCCCCTTGCGGACTTTGGCACTTTAAGACACGTACAGGATGCAGTCACAACACGAAACGCCGCTCTTGGTTCTTGGTTGATTTGGAAAACACTTTCCGAATCTCGAGCCGTCAAAAATCTGGGCGTTTCGCGTGAGTTGTTTTTCTATCGTTTTTCTGGTCTTGGTACTTGGGGGCAGCTTAAACCAGCTATCAGGGGTATTTCCATGCTGACCTTCAAAGCAATAACCAAGCTGTGTATCACAGCAAATAATAGTGTTTTAGGCAGCGTCTCGAATTGTCAATTTATTGAGGGCGTTTTCGCGCTTATCTGGGGAGCTTTTGGCGCTTATCTGGGGAGTTCCCTTGGCTTATCTGGGGAGCTATCAAGCCTTATCTGGGGAGCTTTATGAGCCAAAAGCCACCAAAACCGACTTTGGTAGAACTCGAAACCTTGGGCATCTTGCATTCTGGTTTCTCGAGGTTAGCTGATATTTCAAACAGCCTTAGATTATCAAGCAGCGCCACAAATGACCGCCTCAAGCGTTGCCGCGTGAAAGGATTTGCCGAAACCATTAAAGGCGGCAGGGATTGGCGCGTCACACCCGAAGGTGTCGCCGCACTCGAGAATGCCGCAAAAAACCCATCGTCTGTAAAAGCCGTGAAGCCCCCTCGAGAATCACTCGAGGGTTCTGATACCCTGCTCGAAAGCGTACAAAACAATGCCCAAGCGCTCGAGCCTGAAAACTGGCAGGGCTTGCAATCTTTGGCAGGTTGGTCAAACCTGATGAGCGTTTTGCCCTTGCCAGAATTTCGCGCCGCGTTGCGTTTGGTGTTGGCGGTGGCACTGTTGCGAAACCGCGCCCCGAAATTGAGCCAAATGCCTTGGATTGGTTTGTACGGTGCAACGGGTACGGGCAAAAGTACGGTTGCCATGTGCGCCCGTGCCATTGTTGGTGGTCATTTCTTTCAGGTTGGTACAATGACGGCAGGGGAAGCGATAGGGCGACGCTCGAGAACAGCACCTTACAAGCTCGAGGTTGCGCCGCGAACCTTGGCGGGTGCGGTCACTGACCTGGACGAACTGGCAGAAGCGCCCGAATCCCTCAGAACCGCGCTTTACGCCCTAATGCAACGCACTGACGGGTTTGTGACCATCGAAGGGCAAGAACTCGAGAACCGCGCCGCGATTGTCGCCACTTGGAATCCTGACGGGCAAACTGTGCCGCTACCCGTTGGCGCTTTGCGTCGCGGGTTGCTGATGGACACAACACCGTTCAGGGCAAGACTCGAGAAAGCTTTTAGCCTTGAGATGATCGGTGGAGACATTCGCGCCGCGCTCGAGCAGCATCCTGAACCGTGGGTCAAGATTCAAAACATTTCCGAACCCATTAATGTAGAAAAGACGGCGCTCGAGCGAGCACGGCGAACCTTATACAGCCTTCTTAAAACCCCGTCAGATCATCCTCTAGCCGCGTTATCGGGTCTTGGGGCAGCTTACGCGATGTCATTCTGTATTTCGATTGAGAGCGCCTTATTTGAGGTTGTGGCAGACATGGCAAGCCTTGCCGCCACTCGAGGGGCAACCCGTAGCGATTGGCGCGAGATTCTGAAAGCAGAATATGGCACTGTGCCTGAAACGAGCGAATCCGAAAACCAACAAATCGACGTTGCCGCAATGGTGCGTTACGACCTCGAGTTAACCAAACAAAAAGCGCTTGTGGTCACTCGAGCCGCAAACGCTCGAGAACCCTTACGAAAACACCTCTCGAGTTTGCAACCCAACGAACGCGAAATCGCCGCGCCATTGCTGGCAGCGCTCGAGACAATAGGACAAGGAGCGCCACACGCCAATCCTGAACGACTTGAAGCCCTCAACACCGAACTTGGCACGCTCGAGAATCAAGCCCTCAGTCTTGCCCAAATGGTGAGTTCAAGACTCGAGCATTCCAAATGGGCGGTGCTTGAAGCTAAGCGAACCAAAACACGAATGCTCGAGGATGCCAAACTGTTACGACGACAGAACAAGGAAAAGGTAGCACAGTACCGCAAAACTGCTCGAGCCTTGCAGAAGGCAGCCAAAGCGAAAGATAGCCCCGTGGATTCAGAACGCGGCAAGTACCGCGCCCAGGTGATTCAACAATGCAAAAACAATGGTTGGCTCGAGACGCGCCGCCCCGCACAGATTGATACAAGCACCGAACTTAGACCAGTTGCACGGCTGGCAAAGGGTTTGGCTAACTTCTTGAATTCCATACAATGGGAAACCTTTGACAAGAAAACTCAACGCCGCGTTTATAACATTGACGCTTGGATGCTCGAGAAAGCCAAGGCTTTTGAAGATGCCGCACTCGCACTCGAGCAAATAAAAACAAACGCCATCGCACCTAGACAGAATGCCAGAGCTTTACCTACAAGCGTTTTTATCAACAGCTTCACGGTTTAAGGAAAGTGACCACGACCAAACCCAAGAAACCAAACAACTACGCCATAATGCTGTTTTCGGATTGAATCAAAATCCGTATCATTTAAACGATGACCGACTTTAAATATGCGGTGCTGCCCAATGGCGATTGGTTTGTATCTGGTGATGAACTCGAGGCTTTGATTGCGTGGGCTGGTATAAACGAATTTCTGATGACCATTCCAGGGGCATTGGATGATGACACAGAATTGTACGGTGCAATCATTCGGTACGGTCTACGCGACGTGTACATCATTCCAGAGGTACTGGGTCGTCAAATGATGAAAGCCTGACATTTAACATTTAGGTGTCCAACAGGTTGTTGGACACTTGAATTGCTTTAGGAATCTTTTCACTGATGCCATTGGATTGCGCCCATATCAAGCAGTGGCGTGTTGGTTTTATTAGGCAAGGTAAAGACTGTTTTCTGTTATCCAGGTTGCTTGACCCGAGCAAATAAAAACGGCGGTAATCGCAATTGCCTTGCACCATTATCTATGGAGCTTACTTGCTTATCTATGCAGCTAACAGGCTTATCTATGGAGCTAAAGGGGTGTCCTCGTCTAGCTCAGGTATTACGCGGTCTGTTAGATTTCAACAATGAGGTAGGCTCGAGATACACCCAACATTTGTGCAACAGCCTGTTGCACAAAAGTTAAACTTGGATACGCGCAGCAAAAACTTGTTAAGACAAAGTAAAGGCTCGAGAATTACGGTAATACTTTTTGTGCCGCATGTAGAACAAACCGCGAAAAAGTCGGACAGGCTCGAGCAATCCTTCTAAAGTCGGTTACGGCTTGAATGACTCGTTCTGCATGAACACGGTCATTGTATTCGATACCGCCTTCTTGTTTGAAAATCTTGACCAAGCGCTTCTTTGGATTTTCTGTTTCTTCTGGTTTTTTCGTGGCGGGTACTTTGGCTTTGTGGCTTGGTCTCGAGAGAACCGCAGCAACAGCTTGATGATCTGCAAGTAACCACGTCTCGAGTTCTTCTTGAATGCAGACCAAAAACACGCGCCTTGCATCTCTTTTACCTTCTTCGGGAGATTCAAAGTCTCGTTTCGCAATGCCTGCCGCCTCGAGCGCGGCAAAAATGTTTTCACGGTCGTCTTTACGACAAGGCTTTTGCCCATCTTCACGCCAAGCGGGAAATAAATCCCACGCAATCAAAACACGGTCACAGCCCTCGTTAAGCAATAACTTTGTGGTTTCGCCACAGCCTGCAACCAATTTCTTTTTGTTGTTCATTGTGCTGGGTTCAATGTCCGTGTTGGAATCCAATTGACGAATCACATGACGAAAAACTTTCAAGTCCGCACCTGCGGGTCCACATTCAACAATCAAACCAAGCTTACGCCGCGTTTCCTGCGTCATGACTTCACTCCACGCAAACGCCCCATCGTGTACAACTGCCCTGGACTGAATTTCTCGAGCCAAGCTTTAAGAGATTCGTGATCGGCAGGGCGGGTAAATACAGGTTCGCCGTCCACACGTTCGACCACCACAATTTGAGACAAAGACAGTAAATCCAACAAGTACGGTGAATGCGTGGTAATCACGACCTGAGTGCGTTCCAATTCGACAACCCGACGGATTTCTTCAACCACCAAATTAAGCGTTCGCGGGTCAAGACCATTTTCGAGTTCTTCAATAAAAATGATTGGTGGCGGTGTCGGGTGACGCAGCAACGCAATGATTGCCAAGACGCGAATTGTACCCGTGGAAAGCATCCAACCTGGAATCTTAAACTTTCCTTCGGTCATCTCGAGGTACACCGTGCGTTGTAATTCTTGAGCAACTTGTGTTTGCAAATCTCGAGCGAAAGGTACGACTTCTTTGAAAGCTTCAATAATACCTTCAAATGCAGTGGCGTCTGTGCTTAGAATATCCCGCAAATAATCGGCAATGTTCGAGCCATCTCGAGCAAGTCTAACTACGCCCGAAACACGTTTTTGTGGTGTGGGCATTCCCATTGTTTCTGGGGACAAAAGAACGAATTGCCATTCTTCCAGGAGTTTACCAAGTCCAAAAGGAAGCGCGGATTTATCATCTGAATTTGTCGCCTCTAATCTTGGGATAAGCGCATCACCGTGTCGTTCAAAAACCTCAACATGTCCCAAAAAATTACGATCCATAACCAAACGGGTAGTATGGGTTTCCTCGAGACTAATCAAGATATTGGTCGTGTTATTTCGTAACTCTAAGCTAATGTTGGTTGTGGCATCATACTTTTTTCCTTGAATGTATCCATTGATTTCAAAGGAAATTGGATTCCGATAAAATTCGCGTTCACCAGCAACTTGATACGTTTTAGCATTTGCTTTTGCAGTTTGATTCCAAACGAATTCAAAACCTCGCCAACGATTCATGGCAGCGTCTAAACCCTGCACACTCATGATTTGCATGGTTTCGAGTGCTTCAAACAAACTGCTTTTGCCTGAGCCGTTATCGCCAATAAATACGGTAAGCGGCGTAAATTTTACGGTTTTAGAATTGCGAATCGCTTTAAAATTATTGACTCGCACACTACTTAACGCAAGTTTTGGGTTTTTACTGCTCATCGAATTACCCTCTCTTCACACAGGACTTCACGCAACCGCGTACAAACACCCACGAAATTATCAAGCACATCCGAATTAGAAACCCGCACCATCTGCAATCCCAAAGCCTCGAGAAACACCGTTCGTTCCGCGTCATACGCCAAACCTTCAGGCGTGAAATGCTGCGAACCATCCACCTCGATCACCACCTTACAAGCCGCACAATAAAAATCCACGATATACCCGCCAAAAGGACGTTGCCGCCGAACTCGAGGCTCATGATCCCGCAAAAAATCCAACCAAAGTTTTAACTCCGCTCGAGTCATCTCACGACGCATTCGCTTCGCAAAAGGAATCAGCGCTTTGGTGTACGTTGTCATTGCGAAAGTTTACCGCAAAGATTACTTTCACTGTCGCGGAGGTAGCAATCCAGTGCGAAAAGCACCCCCTGCCGTGTGGGTGACAATCCAGTGCGAAAAACACCCCCCGCCGATTTGCCATTTCTTCCTTGACCATAAAGTGTACTTTCACTCAATTATGATGCGGCGACCCCCTGCAAGCAGGGAGGTTACTAAGAACAGAGCATCTTTCGTCAGACAAATTAGAGGTTGCTAAAAACACTAAATTTGCTTCCAAAACAATAGAATCCCGTGCCTTTAGTCCTCCCCTGATTTTAGGGGAGGTGGCGAGGAGCGGAGCGACGAGACGGAGGGGTCGCCGTTCATTTCACCAGCCCATTCACCACATCTCTGTAAGCGTTCCGTGCTGCAAGTCGCACCCCATCGGGTACAAGCGGGAAAGTCTCGAGAATATGCGCGAATTCGGTTTCTGTCAGTCCGTACAAATGCGCGATAAGCCCGTCGAGTTCCGCCCGTAGTTTGGCGCGTTCTGCGGGTATGGTCGCCCCGTCTTGGTGTCCTTTTAAGCCTGCACTTTTGGCGAGGTCATCAAATTCTGGCGTGGTGCAAATAAGTTTAGCGGCTCGAGTCACAATGGGTTTGAATTGTGAATCTCGAGATGTAAGACGCGGGACTGGGATTTGGTAAATATAAAAAAACGAAACGTGTGCAGTAATTCGTTGACGCAGTAAATAATCCGAGGTGAAACTGTTAAAAATGCTGGTTAAGTACAATTTTGTCGAATGCGTGAGGGTTGTAATGTTCAATTCAATTTCATCATCTATCACGTTGTCAGTAAATACTTGCTCGAGACTCATGGTGTGTGGACAGAAAACGTTTGGTGGTAAAACCGTAGCTATCATGCTGCGTTCGTCTGTGTTGCGTGCCACGTCTCGAAATGCAATTCGGTATGTTGTGTAGTCGAGTTGAATTTTTTCGGTTGGTATCTCGAGGTCTAGTTCTGCTTGTTTTAGTTTTCGTTTGAGTTCGCGTACTCGTGCGCTTAACAGTTCTGCTCGAGCTTCTTTTTCGTCAATCCAGTATTTTGGTTCGCCCCAAGTGTGGGTAAATTGATGGATTATTTTTCCTTCAAAAAGTGGCAGTCTGCCTTTACTGCTCGAGGTTTTAAAAAGGTGGCTGTCGTTGGTCATGTGAAATTCGTTCGTAAGTTTCAAATTCCAAGTATTCTCGAGCTTCTCTCCTAAAAGCGGGTATTTCAGCATTTTTTCGGCAATTTTTACATCTTGTTCTGACTGGAATTCCATAATGCTCATCGAATCTGGACTTAATCGTTTAACCAATTCGACTTGCATGGTCAAACCCGTGTGCTCAGGAAATTGGTCGAGATCAGAAACATTTAAGCGCATGAACGCGGCAGGAAATGCGGTGGTGCTGCCATGTTTGCTAAAAGACAAGACCACGAACTTAAAACTACGGTGTACCCCCTCAAAAATTTCTTTACGATTCTCAAAACCAAATAAACCTGTGACTGTGGTTTGCTCGAACAGCATTTCGCGTAAACCTTTAGCGCCCAAGTCGGTGTAAATACCGCTTGGAATCACAATACCGCAATGCCCAGATTTGCTTAAAAGGTTAAAGCATTGCTCGAGAAACAATTTGTACAAGTTTATATCCGTGCCTGTTTTTTTGCCGTTAACCACACTGCTTTGGTTGCCAAATTGTGGCGCGGCACGGTAATACGCGCTTTGATGAGGGAATCTCGAGAGGTAAGATTCATATTCTTTGCAAACACTCGGTTTTTTCAAGAGCTTATTCTTGATTTCCTCGAGTTCTTTAATGCCCATTTTGTTAATCGTGATGGTGTCATCATGATCTTGCAAGAATTCTTTATCGTTTGGTTTTAAAATATCCCACGGTGGATTGGCAATAATTGCGTCAAAACCGCCCCTGTCCATCACCTCAGAAAACTCAAAACCCCAATGGAACGGCTCGAGCATCAGAATATCTTGAAGCTCGAGCGCTCGTTTTTTAGTTTTGCCTTCTTTGCTTGTTGCTGTGTCCCAGCTTGCTTGTTCAAACTTAATTCCAAGTCGTCCAAATTCCTCTAATAACATTGGGTTTAAAACTTTTATGGCTTCTACTCGTCCGCGCTCGAGATCGTCACGTAATTCTTGTAAATCCTCTACTGTTTTTCGCTCTGCGTGATGACGGTAAATTTCGAGTTCACGTCGTCTCTTTTCAATAATTTTTGTATATGTTTGTGTAGATAACCCCGCCTCTGGTGAATCAAACATAGCAAGTTGGTCTTTACCTTTTTCCTTATTGTACTTGGCTTCATCAATGTGCATCAAACCAATCAAACTATTCCCGCTTAAAACATTAAAATCAATGTTTGGCAGTGGCTCGAGTTCCTGCACACTGTTTGCACTCGAAACCATTGCCAGGAATAAGCGCAAACGGGCAATGTCGGTGGCTTCTGGCATTAAATCCACGCCGTACAGATTGTCAGTGACAATACGGCGTTTCAGAACATAATTTACGGTGACTCGAGAACCCTGCAATCTGGCTTTCCAGCTTGTCAGGTACGGGTCATTCAAAATTTCAATACGCCCCAGAATCGCGCCGTAAGTGTCCATTAAGGTTTTGAGGGCGGCAATCAGAAACGCGCCGCTTCCACAAGCGGGGTCTAAAAGTGCAAGTTTGGGCAGAATGTCGTCCAGCAGTTCACGACACAAGTTTGCATCGGCAGTCACCAGCATGGCGTTGTAATCGCTAAAGGTTTTTTGCGGCAAACCAACCACGCCGCGCCCATCGTTGATTTTCTCGAGAATCAGTTTTTCAATGGTTTGTTTGCACAAGTATTCTGTAATTTCGGGGCGGGTGTAGTACGCGCCAAACGCTTTTTGGTTGATGTACTTCTCGAAAATATAACCCAGCACGTCAGGATTGATTTCGTTGTCTTTACCGCTTGGGGTGTCGTCCAAATTCCAAGAGTAACTGGTGAACAGTTCAAATAGATTCTCGAAGGCGCTGTTGCTGACTTGAATGTTTTTGTTTGTGTTTTCAATGCGGTGACGTAAGAACAAACCACCGTTCAAGTATTTGATCTTGCCAATTTTATTTCTGACTTCTTTGCTGCGGTTTTCTTCGGGTTTGGCAAATCCTTCAAAGAATAAATCTTGCAAAAAATCTTGGTAAAAATTGCTCGAGCCATAGTCTTTTAGCTTTTCTTGCAAATACGTTTGAGTGCCTTCGTTGCCTTGTTCGACACCCAAAAAACCTTTGCGTTGCAAGAAGTAAATGAACATCAGGCGGTGCATCAAAACACTGGCGTAATGCGCTTTGTCTTTTGGGTCGCTTATACCTTCAATAAACCGTGTGAACTCGAGCCTGACATCACTGAATTCTTTGTAAAACTTTTTTGTGACCGTTTCAACATCAAGCGCACCCTCGAGCCTCCGTGCCGCTTCTGTGACAGGTATGTTGCCGTACTCGTCCAATTCGGAAATGTCCACAAACATTCCCGCAATTTTGGAGATGAACAAATCGCCCGTTTGACCTTTGACAAACAAGTGATCTCGAGCCAGTTTCCTTTTGCCGTCTCGTTTGACCCAATACCACAGGCTTTGTCTTGGTTGGTCTAGTTTGTCCGTAAAAATGACCAGATTCTCGAGTACCAATTTACTGATTTCTTTATGGATGGCTTCACGCAAAGATTTGTTGGTCAGCGCTTCAACACTTTCAATCTCAAAAACCAGCACCCCACCCAGCAAAGCAATTTGTCGGTAGGTGTATTCGGTGTCTTTGACTTTTATTTTGGCGGGTTTATTACTTGGTGGTTTATTCCATCCTAAATTTTCACGGAACAGGTCTGCAAATTTAAATTCTTGCAAGTTTGTCCTGAGTGTCTTGACGTTTAAGCTCATGTTTAACCCACCAGTCCAAGCGAGCAAATAATTTGTGGTTCTTTGTTCGCGGTGTCTTCTTGGATAATACACAACCGGTCATCTTCGCGCAGGGCAAACACCAACCGCTCGAGGTCTTCGTCAGAAATACCGCTTTTCAGTTGACGGTTGAGGGTATCCAAGGCGCTTTGCCTTAACGGAAAACGATAAATTTCATCTATCACACCGTACAAGGCTTGGCTTTCAAACAAACTGCCTTTGCTGCGTTCAGCATAATTTTTCAGGCGTTCATAGGTTTTAAATCTCGCACCGCTTGGTTTCCCAAGTTGACCACCAACGGTTTTTTCATCCTCAGAAATCAATGCAATTCCACTGGCGACAAGTTCATGATGTTGCTCTGCTCGAGGAACGTTTTTTGTGTTGGGTTCGCAAGCTGCCATGTCCAGAATTCGTTTTTGCGAGTGCGAAACGCTATTCCCGTTTTCATCCATCCACGCCAGCGCATCGTTGCCTTGGGCGGTTCGGGCGTAGACCAAAACACCTTTGGGTTGCTCGAGTGTGGCTGAATGCGCTCGAGCAGCATACACGACGTTCGGCATGTCTTTAATGATTGTCTCGAGCTTCGGATTCTTTTCGATGGCGTTTTTCCAGATTTGAAAAGCGTAACTGGCAAGGTCTATTTCAGTGTCCGCTTCACCATCAAGCAACCCGCTTTTTTCGTTGTACACGTCAATCACAATGTTTGGGTCTTCGTCTTCAAAAAATTGTTCGTCCGTTCCGACCACTTCCGCATTTTGGCGCAATCGGTCATTGACACGCCTACGCAAGTTGATAATGCGTTCTACACCGTCAGCGGGCAAAAAGCTGTAGCAAAAAATGCTTTCAGCTTGCTGTCCAATTCGGTCTACACGCCCAGCACGTTGAATCAATCGGATAATTGCCCAAGGCAAATCGAAATTGACGACGATATGCGCGTCTTGCAAGTTCTGCCCTTCGCTTAATACGTCAGTGGCAATCAAAACCCGCAGTTCGTCCGTTACTTTCTTGTCATTGCTGCGTGGCGAAAAACGCCATGCTAGGGCGGTTGGGTCGTAGCTCGAGCCTACCGCACCCTCGAGATTCTTCACCCCTCGAGCTTTCAAGTTTCGGGTGAGGTAATGCACGGTGTCCGCAAACTGCGTAAAGACCAAAACTTTTTGTTTTGGGTGTGTTTTAGAAATGAGTGTTTGTAAAGCATTTAGTTTTGCGTCAAGGTCGGGATTCCAAACTCCACACTTCGCCAGAATGCCAAGAATCGCGTCACAGTCAAGTTGTAAGTGCTTTTTCAATTCCTTGCTGAACAATCCACTTCGCAACCATTTGAAACGTTTCGCGTACCTTGTTGCATAGTCATTGTAGATTGCAGCCGCGCGATCCCGCCCGAAGGTGCGTTCTGGGATCAAGAGACGACGTTCCAATTGTGCCGCCGTGAGAATCCCATTTGGTTCAATATCGCTCGAGACAGTGTTTTCAAAGTCCTCTTCTGGCGTTTCAGTTTCGTCTGTGAGCGTGAATTCAATCATTGTTTGAACGTCATCGTCCGTGTCTTCATCGTTAAATCTCGGGTCTAAAAGCTCCGCGTTTTGCGTTCCAATCGGCAGCGGTAAATCATTCTCGAGCGCGTGTAAGAAAACGTAATTACGCAAGACATGACGCTCTAAACTTTGTATAAAAGTTGTACCACCACTCTCGAGACGCTTAAACAAATTGGTGCGACAAAACCCTATAAGCCGCTTTCCAGCGCGTCCAAGATTTTGAATCTGTTTTTGCTCGAGCGGCGAAGGTGGCTGTTTGGGCTTCCCAATAATGTAATTGCCCAGCCCATAGCGCGGCAGAACCAAATTTTCTACGGTATTCACGACTTCGGGGGCATACAGACGTGCATAAGGGTCGTTCGGGTCAGCATCGTTAATCTGAAAGCCAACGGTACGCGGTACTCGAGTCGGAAAGTACGAACGCCGCCCGTCTGAAAAATCTAAATATGTCCGTCCGTTGTCATCGGTTTTGGTGTAATTGCTTTGAATAAAACTGCGGGTACGACGCACCATAAACAGGCGCATCAGCTCGCGCCAGTCATCAGGGTATTCACTCTTCTCGAATGCCTTTAGTGAACGCGGTGGCGCTTGTAAGCGCATAAACTCGAGTTCGCCCATATTCCGAATCAGGGTTTCGGGGCGAATTCCCAAGTCTGTATCTTCTTTTAGAAACAATGCCAACTGAGCCGACAAATCCAAATACGTTTTGTTGTACGGCGTGGCAGACAGCAAAATACACTTGGAATCGTTCTTATCAATGTATTCCTGAATGGCACGGTAACGGCTACCCTCTGGGTTGCGTAAATTGTGGCTTTCATCAATCACCACCACCCGAAACCGCCGCAAGTCTGGCAAATCGCGCAGAACACGGCTTGTAGACATCACTCGAGCACCACTTAAACGGTAACGCTCGACGTAATCGCGCCACATTTTCTCGAGATTCTTGGGGCAAAGAATCAAAGTCTCTGTCCCGTGATCTTCTTCAAAAATCTTGGCAAGCGTGGTCGCCATTAAGGTTTTACCCAAGCCCACCACATCACCCAGCACAACACCGCCGCGTTTGTTCAAGTGATGCGCGGCAATACTGACGGCAGCACTTTGATACTTGAACAATTCATCTCGAAGGTCTTTAGGAACGTTGTACTCACTCAGTCCTGCCCTTGCCTCTCGAGACAGTTCGTAAGCCATTTTGATGTAAATCTGGTGCGGTGTTGCACTTTCACCCGCCCAAGACGAATCTATGATGTCCACAAGCTCTTGACTGATGTCAACACTCCAACGGTCATTCCACCGATCTTCAAACCAACCCGCCAGCTTTTGTGCCGCGTCACGCTCGAGGACATCAACGTTTAACTCGCCTTGATGGTGCAACCCTGCAAGCGTGAGGTTGCTCGAGCCAAGGTAAGCAATGATTGGGTTAAACGGGTCAAGGCGGTGCAACAAGTACAGTTTGGCGTGAAGTCCCTGACGCACTGAGAGCTTTACAACCACCTTACCGTCTTTGATTTGTTGACTGAGGCGCTTCAATGCCGCCTCTTCGCTTGCCGTTGGCACACCGTAAGTCAATTGTTCTTTAAAATGTTTGGCAACTTCATGCTGCCAGCGCCTCGCGGTTGCATTGTCTAAGTCTTGTGGCGCACGTTCAAAACGGTAGTAATCTTTGAGTTCTCGAGCGGGAAGGGTTTGCATTCCAACAAGTAACCGAACTCGAGATTCTGTCGTTCCTGCAAGGGGTTCTACCTCATCTGCCAGGAGCTTCCAGCCACGCAAATTAAAGTAACCAACGCAAAAATCAGCACGTTGCGTATGCTGAAGTGCTTGAACAAGCTTTGGGGCTAGTTTTTCAGAAATATTATCGAAAATAGTCGGCATGAATTCCTTGAATTATCATGATGTGAGATTCCAATTTTCGTTTTGAGGCGCTATTTTCAACATTTATTCCGAAGTTGATTCTTTGCTTTCTGAAAGACTTTCTGCCCAACTATGCAGAAGCGCTTGCAATTCAGCAGCAGCTTCAAGATGCTGCTGCGTCAGCAATGTTGCACGTTTATAGTATTCATCCCAAGTATCTGGTGTTGACTTGGCAATATCACCAAATCGTTCTATAAAAGAATTGAGCGCCATTTCTTGCAATTGCTCGGGGGTTAGGTCTTCAAGAGGCGTTATACCAACCTCAAAACCTTCCATCAAAGCCGATACGAATGCTCGTTTTGTCGCTTCTTCAAGCGTTTCTTCTTGGCGGGTTCGTGAATCTCCAAAAACCTTGAGGCGTACAAATTCTGAAACTTTCAGACCAGCTTCTTTGGCTTGCTGCTCTATGGCTTGTTTCATTTCAGGAGACACAGAAATATTGAGATTGGCTGTAGGTGTCTCGAGTTTTGGTCGTCCTGCTTTTCGCTTCCCATTTTCGGACATGGAATAAGAATAAAGGAAAAATTGTTTATATGCAAATTAAAGTTTTAATTATTTATCCTCTTGATTTTTGTTAACGAATAGTTTACACTCTTTAAGAATCAAATTTTCTTTGATTCTTAAAGGAGAACATGAATCGAACGTAACTACTCAGCAGAGGAAGTTAGGCATCAGCACATCACCCCGAAACACACTGACTAAACCAGCCCAAACACTTAAACCTTGCTTACGCAAAGTTGA
>JAYTKL010000292.1:0-5132 GCA_043730305.1 Deinococcales bacterium
GTGAAACTGGCATCGGTCAGCGGTGTACGTTTACCGCAGACCAGGCTTACGGCGTTCACTTGCAGGTTGGCTTTGGGACACGTGGCAACAAACCTGATATGACCCGAAGCCGAGGTGATCGTGACTTTGGTGCTGCTTTCAACTTTGCCTTGACCCTCTAAGATCGTGGCGCTGACGGGTTGGTAGCAGTCTGGTAAGACTGGTTGGGCAACCCGAACCGCGCCGCCACCAACCGTGTAACTCGAGCCTGGGATTGGCTTGCCATCGGTGTCCACCACGTCCACAATCAGTGGTTGAACTGGTTTGGCGTCGCTGGTGAAACCTGGAATCTGGGCGAACAGTGGTTCGTCATTTAAACGCAACCGAAAAGCAAACGAGTTCGAGAATTGTTTGGTGGTCGGTTGAATCGCCGCCAGAATCTTCCAGTTGCCGAGCAGTTGGTCGGTCACCACAAAGGCATTGGTTGCCCATTGGGTGTCTGGTGAACTGGTCAGCGGGTAGCGTTGACCATTTGGGGCAACCAGGGTCAGTTTGAGTTCGCTCGCTCCGTCGGCGTCGTAATTCGAGAGCTTGACGGTTTTGCCCAGCGCACTCTTGCCGATGCTCAAAAACGCGACCAGTTGATCTTGCGAGAATTGACCTCGAGCATTGACCGTAAACTGGCTGGCTTCGACCTTGACGCCTGCCGTGGCACGAACCGCGAACGAGTTTTTACCATTGCCTTCGGACACCACCGAGAATGGGTACAAGCCAGCCTCGAGCGCACCCTGGAACAGGGTTTCGTAACTGTGGGTTGTGCCTGGGGTGTAAGAACGGTTGAAGAGTTTTGCGCCTGTTGGGTCTGAGAGTGTGAACGTGGTGGTCAGGGTCGCATTTTTACCATACAACTCGTCGCCGTAATAGGTTTTGCGATCCCTCGAGTTGGCGTAATCGTTGCGGTTGATTTCTGGGCTGAAAACTTCGACTGAAGTTTGGCGACCCGCCGCACCGGCTGGCACGTTGATGCGGTAATCTTCGACGCCGATTTTCCAACCGACTTGGCGACCGACGCTGGCAAGTGGCAGGTAAATGCTTTGTCCTGTGCCTTTTGGTGCGTTCAGGGTTGTGCCGTCTTGGACTTTGGGCGTGGTTGGTGCTGGTGTGACGACAGGTTTCGTTGGAGTGGAAACTGGCTTAACTGGCTGAACGGCTGGTTTGATGGGTACAGGAGTTGGAGTCGGCTTAACTGGCGTTGGTTTTGTTGGCGTTGGAGCAGGTGTTGGTTTAACAGGGGTCGGAGTTGGCTTAACTGGCGTTGGAGCAGGGGTTGGTTTAACCGGGGTCGGTGTTGGTTTAACTGGGGTTGGGGCTGGAGTGACCGGTCCACCAATGGGTCTGGGTTTGGCTGGCACAACCGGTTTTGTGGTTTGCGCAAACGCCAGCGCACCAAACACCACAAGACCTGCCAGCAAGCCCCGAGCCACCAGATGATTGTGGTGACTCGAGCTTGGGGCACTGAGGTTGCGGGTGGGGAATAGGGTTTTGATTCGTGCCGCCAGATTGCGGCGAAGAGCGCTTGCGCGGTTCATCGTGTCACCTCGTCGCTTGTACGGCTTGTTTCAAAAGCTGGAAACGCACCGAGCAGAATTTCTTCGTAGTCAATATCGGGGTCGGTTATCACTTGATCTGGTGGCAAGGCGGTAAAGATGGCGTAAGTGATTTTATACGTTCCTGCTGGGATTGTACCTGGAATGGTAATGGTCTTACCATCTTTGCTGACCTCAAACTTCAGGGCTTGACCAGCCACGTCGGTGATCGTGATTGGACCGCGTTCGGCGCTGCCGTTTGGCAATGGGTCGGTGATCGAAAGGTTGCTGACTGCTTTCTCGAGCGTGATGACTTCATTCACGGCATAACCGGCGCCACCTTGCACCAAGGATTTGGTCAGGGTCACAGGACCGCGTTGCGCGGTGGTTGAACGGGCTTTGACGGCTGCGGCGCTCGGCTCGAGCAAGATGAAGTCTTCGTTGCTGATGCCACCCGCATCACTGGTTTTCACATAACGCGTGCCTGGCGCCCCTTGGTCGTCTGGTACGTGTTTGACTGGGTACGGCGCGGTGATTGGGTCGAGTCGGATGGCGTACACGCCCGGGGTGATCTCTGGGATGCTGTAATTGCCGTTCGCGTCGGTCACGGCAAAGCGACCATCACTTAAGTAAACTCGAGCGCCTGGAAGCGGTGCGTCAATGCCACTGGTGTAATTGTTGTCGTTGTTACGGTCAAAGTAAACCCGACCGGCAATCACGTTTGGTGTTTGGAACACGCCAAGGTTGACTTTGACGGCGGCAATGGCGGTATCCGAGTTGACTTCGGCGGTGTCAATACCCGTACCTGCCGAGGCGCTGGCTTTGGCTTTGTTGATCACTTCGTTGCTGGTTGAAGCACTTGGTGTCACCACGGTCGTCAGGCGCAAACTCAGGCTTTGACCAGGCTCGAGCCTGATTGTGGCGGGCAAGTTGTAGGTCAGGACTTTACGGTCTTTGTCTACGCCCGTGCCATTGGTCACGATTGGTTCTTCGAGTTTCAGACTCGAGTTGACCAGGCTGCTCGAGCCTGGGATGTATGCCAGACCGAGTGGCAGGGTGTCAGTGATCTTGATGTTTTTCAGGGTGACGGCGCCGTCGTTGGTGATCTTGATCTGGTAGCGCAAGGTGCTGCCGACCATGACCTCTGGTCTTTGTTGCTCGGCTGGAATGACCGTGTCGCCTTGCATGACGTTCTTGACAATGGCAATGCTTGGTTTGACCAGACCGATTGGCAGGGCTTCAACCGTGCCACCTGTTGGGATGGTCACCGTTTGTGGGTTGCGTTCTGGCGTGGTCGTGACATAACCACTCGGTGGGGTGACAACGACTTGGACTGGTCCGGCTGGCAAGCTTGGGAAGCTGTACTTGCCGTTTGCATCGGTGGTTGTGGTGGTTGGTTGAACGCCTGCGGTGGCTGGGTCGGAATCAATGTCGTTGCCCGCAGCATCTTTGATGGTGACAACCGCGCCCGCAATGCCTGGTTCGCTTGGTTGTTGAATCTTGTCGCCGTTCTTGTCGTCGAAAACCACACCGATCAACGCACCTTTACCTTGGAAGCCCACTGGTGTTGGTGTCACGGTTTGTCCTGGTGTGACTGTTATGGTTTGTGGGTTGTTGCCTGTGGTCAAGATCGTGCCGTCAGGTTTGGTGACAACCACTTGGTTGTTGCCAACAGGAACATTTGGGATCGTGTAATTGCCGTCCTTGTCGGTGATGACCGTAATGGTCTTGCCGTCTGGGGTCGTCACGGTCACGGTTGCCCCTGGAATACCTGGTTCGTTGGGGTCTTGCTTGCCATCGCCGTTAAGGTCGTTAAAGACTTTGCCGTTGATTGTGCCAAGTGGCTGATAACCGATTGGTGTCGCGGCGACGCTCGAGCCTGCTGGCACGGTCACAGGTTGAGGGTTGTTGTTGGTGGTCAGTTTCGTGCCTGCTGGGTTGGTCACAGTAACTGTACCTGCACCAACTGGTGCGTTTGGAATGCTGTACGTGCCGTCAGCGTTGGTGGTCACAACAATTGGTGTGCCGCCCGTTGGCGTCAAGGTGACGGTTGCGCCTGGAATGCCTGGTTCGTTTGGTTGCTTCACACCATCGCCATTGAGGTCCTTGAAGACCAGACCTGTGACCGTACCCGTTTGCGGTGTTTGTTCGGCAAAGCGGTAATTGTTGGCATTTGTACCGATTGGCAAGGCAATGTTGGCAAATTGATCGTTGCTGAGGGTACTTGGAATGCTGCCATCGGTGTCTGTACCGTCAACAAAGCTGGCGGGTTGGGTTTCTTTGACCGTGTACGTGCCCGAGACCAGATCACCGAACTTCCAGTCACCGTTGATATCGGTGGTGGTGGTCAAGCTGACTGGGTTGTTGTCGGCATCTTTGCCCGTCAAGGTCACGACTACACCTGCAATGCCGTTCTCGCCTGGGTCTTTGATGCCGCTGTTGTTGGTGTCATCAAACACCACACCCGCGATGCTCGAGGGGGTATCACCGAACAAGACCGTTGTTGGGTTGCCGTTGCGCACGTCCACTGGGACAGTGTTTGGTGTGCTCGAGCCGAGTCCGTTCGGTTGGGTTTCCACCACCTTGTAATTGCCTGCTGGCAGATTCGGGAAGCTGTACGTTCCGTCTGGCTTGGTGATGGTCGTGGTGGGTTGCACACCTGGAGTTGTTGGGTCGCTGTCAATGTCGTTGCCGTTCACGTCTTTGAGGGTGATGAGCACACCTGGGACGCCTGTTTCGTTTGGATCGAGCGTGCCGTTGGCGTTGGAGTCCTTGAAGACTTGACCGTTGATGGTGTTGCCCAATTCACCGAAGTTGTAACCCGTGCCTTGTACCGCCGTCGTGGCGTCTCCAAGTTTGATACTCGAGATGATGTCATTGCCCAGCGTTCCTGCTGGCGTTCCATTCGTGTCTTTACCATCGTTGTAGGCGGTTGGTTGCGTCTCAGAAATTGTGTACGTGCCAGCTTTCAGACCATTGACCGTCCAGTTGCCGTTCGCATCGGTGGTGGTCGTGATCGAAACATTGTTGCCTGTCACGTCTGTGCCAGTCACCAAAACCGTCGCGTTTGGAAGTCCTGGTTCGCTGGCTTGTTTCACGCCGTCGTTGTTGTCATCACGGAACACTGCGCCACTCAAGCTCGAGGGTGTCTCGCCAAAGTTGGCTGGAGTCACAGGTTGACCTGCTGTAATGGTGACAGGAACACTGTTTGGGGTGCTCGAGCCGTAACCTACTGGTTGAGTCTCCTCGACCGTGTACGTTCCTGCGGGTTGTGGTGGGAAGCTGTAATTGCCATTGCTGTCCGTGACGGTCGAAGCAATAATCGTTCCAGCCGCGTTCTTCAAGACGACAATGACTCCTGGAAGTCCTGGTTCGCTTGGTTGCTTGACGCCATCAAGGTTGTTGTCTTTGTAAACCGTGCCCGTGATTGGTGTGCCAGTCTCACCGAACAAGTAACCCGTACCATCCGTTCCGACTGGTAAGACGATGCTCGAGATCACGTCATTGCCGAGTGTTCCTGCTGGAGTGCCGTTCGTGTCTTTGCCATCGTTGTAAGCGGCTGGTTGG
>JAYTKL010000293.1:0-28779 GCA_043730305.1 Deinococcales bacterium
TCGCACGTAATCATTGGCGGGTTTCTCGAGAATCTCTTTTGGAACGCCAACTTGCACCAGTTCGCCGTTGTACAAAATGGCGATTTCACTGCCAATATGCAGCGCCTCGTCAAGGTCGTGGGTGATGAAAACAATGGTTTTGTGCAGGCTTTTTTGAAGCTCGAGCAATTGGTCTTGCATTTCGGCGCGGATGAGCGGGTCAAGAGCGCTGAAGGCTTCGTCCATCAAGATCACGTCGGTGTTGGCTGCCAAGGCTCGAGCCAGTCCAACGCGTTGTTTCATGCCGCCTGAGAGTTCGTCTGGGTATTTTTGCTCGTACCCTTTCAAGCCGACGCGTTCGAGCCAAACCTTGGCTTGCTCGAGGGATGCGTCTTTTTTTTCGCCCCTTGTTAACAGCGCAAATGCGGCATTCTCGAGGGTGGTTTTGTGGGGCATCAAACCGAATCCTTGAAACACCATACTGACTTTGTGGCGGCGCAAATTGCGTAAGCCTGCGTCGTTCAGTTTTGCCACGTCCGTTCCATCAATCAAAATTTCGCCCGCGCTGGGTTGAATCAAGCCGTTAAAGTGCCGCACGAGCGTACTTTTGCCCGAACCTGACAAGCCCATAATCACAAAAATCTGCCCTTCTTGAATCTCGAGCGAAACGTCTTTTAAACCAACGGTGCAGTTGGTGTTTGCCAGCACTTCGTCTTTGCTCACCCCTGCGCGGGACATGATGAGGGCTTGGGTGGCTCGAGTGCCGAAGATTTTGTAAACGTTGTTGACTTTGATTTTACTCATCAACGTTTTCCGTTCAGAATGCGTCGTTGGCGGGCTTCCATGCCGTAAGCTTGCGAGATGCGGTCAATGATGATCGCCAGAATCACCACGGCAATTCCGGCTTGCGAACCCTTGCCCACGTTCAAGGTATTGATGCCCTCGAGTACATCTTCACCCAATCCTCGAGCGCCGATCATACTGGCAACCACGACCATTGCCAATGCCATCATGATGGTTTGATTGATGCCCGCCATGATGCTCGGGCGAGCCAAGGGTAATTCAACGCCAATCAGCATTTGCCACGGGCTTGTGCCGAAGGCGGCGGCGGCTTCTTTGGTGTCGGCATCGACTTGACGAATGCCAAGGTCGGTCAAACGAATCAGTGGCGGCAGGGCGTAAATAATCGTGGCAAAAATCGCGGGGACTTTGCCCAGGTTAAACAGCATCAGCACCGGAATCAGGTAAACGAACCCAGGCATGGTTTGCATCACGTCCAGCACTGGTAAAACCACCGAACGCAAACGATTGCTTTTGGAGGTCAGAATGCCGAGCGGAATGCCAATCAACACGCACAAAAATGTTGAGACCATCATCAATGCCAGCGTCAGCATCAGTTTGTCCCACAAGCCAAAACAACCAATCAAATAGGCGCAAGCCACAAACGCAAAGGTTGGCAACCAGCGCCGCGTCGCATGAAAACCCAGCAAGCCAAGCGCAATCAGCACCGCCCATGGCGGAATCCAGCGCAGTGCCAGCTCGAGCGGGATCAAAAAATAGTGCAGTAAAAACAAGGTAATGCCATGAAAAAACTCGCCGTAGTTGCTGACCAACCAGGTCACAAAATTATTGATTGGGTCTGTAATGCTTAAGTTCAAAAACATGAATCTCGAGTCTCCGATGATGTTCTGTAGTTTGGATATTTTAATTTATGAAATATCTCGTTCTTGAATTAACACCCGAGAGCGAGACCATCTCGCCCCCGAGTGATCCTCGAGCTTATTTCATCATGCTGGCTTCAACTTTTTGGGCAACGCCCGCAGGAACCCATTTGCTCCAAGTGGCTTTCTGATTTTTCAAGAAATCCATTGCGGCGTCGGCGGGGCTAATTTTTTCTTCACTGACACGCAAAATGGCTTTTTGCAATTGCGCCAAGCTAAAGCTGGTCTTGCTGAACAGGCGGGTTAACGCGGCATCGTTCTTGGCGAATTCGGCATTCAGGTTGATGCGCAAGGTGGCTGATGGCGTGGCACTTGGGCAGGCTTTAGGATCGTTGGCTTTCTCGAGTTCGTAACATTTGGCGTTGTACTTTGGTTCTTTGAGTTGAATCACGTCAAATTTGCCCAAGAGTGAAGTTGGTGCCCAGTAATAAAACAAGATTGGTTTGCCCTGTTGAAATGCGCTAGCAACGCTGGCATCGAGCGCGGCTTGCGAACCGGGACGGAATTGTTGGTACATGCTGCTCAGTTTGTAGGCGGTCAGTTTACCATCGTTGGTTTTGTCGCAAACCCAACCCGAAACGCAGCCGAGCAGACGTGACATGTTTGGATTCTCGTCGTCTTTGAAAAGGTCTTTGTATTTTGCCAAATCAGACACAGATTTCAAGTCTGGCGCGAGCGCCTTGATACCTCGAGCGGAATCGCCTTCGACCAGGTAACGTGGTACGAACCAACCCTCAACCGTGCCGCCCTGCAAGACTTTGCCGACCAGTTTGGCTTTTCCGTCTTTGACACCCTTAATCACGATGTCGTTGAAGCCTTCCCATTCCTCTGCCCAAACGTGAAGGTCGCCGTTGATTAACGCGGTTTCGGTCACGGTGGTCGAACCGATAATCACTTCGGTTTTGCAACCGTAACCCTTCTCGAGAATGTTGCGCAGCACTTCGGTAATAAATTGCCCGCTTTCCCAACTGATGCCCGCGAATTTGACGGTGTTCCCGGCGGCGCAATACTTGGAAGGCGAATTTTGTTGCGCTTGAGTGCCTACGAGGGCGGCGCTGCCGAGCAAACCTGCGGCGAGCATCATTCCAATGGCTGTCTTTTTCATATCTCTCCTCTCATCTCGAGCGTGCCGTTTTGACGGGTGCGCCCAGTTGATGACTGTGTTGGGGGACTGCTGTGCTGGCAAAAAACCCAAGGTTTTCCGAGATCGCCCTCGCACCAATGAACAGATGCTCGAGCGCCACTTCAAACCGTGCGGGGCTGGGGCTGGCAACCGCCATGCAAACGCTTAACGCCGCCACCACCGCACCGCCCGAGTCCCTGACGGGCGCGGCGATGCAGCATAAATTCAGGGCGCTCTCTTGTTTGGTGTCGCTGTAACCTCGGGTGCGAATTTTCTCGAGCTCGGTTGAAAGTGCTTTCTGGTTGGTGATCGTGTACGGCGTGATCGCGGGCAGTTTCTCGAGTTGGACTGGGTTGAAAGCCAGCAGCAATTTCCCGACCGCGCTGGCATGAAGCGCCACGCGCCGCCCGATGTAAGTCGCTGGGCGCACCAGTTGCGTGCAATCGGTCTTGGCAACAAATACCGCCTCTCGTCCCTCGAGCCGTGCAAGCTGCATGGTTTCATTGATTTTGGCAACCAATTCCGAACTGACCCGACCAAACACGCGGGTAATGTCGAGGTTGCGGGCGTAAGCCACACTGTACTCGAGGACTTTTGGACCAAGTTGATACACCTGCCCATCCTGTTCGACCAGACGCGTCGCATGAAGTGTGCTGAGGGTTCGGCTGACCGTGCTTTTGGGCGCTCCAATGCGGCGACTGATTTCCGACAAGGAAAGTGATTGTGATTCGCTCGAGAGTAAATCGAGGATTTTCACGGCAGTGTGAACGGCTGGGGTTGGAAGGTCAGTCATGAAGAAACTCGAGTCTGGAGTTGTGCCATATATGGAACGCTGGGTTGTATTTGGTTCAAAGAGACTATAACCAGACGCGCCCAAAAAATACAAGAGGGCGCAAAACACTCCAGTCACAACTTCAAGCCAGCCGCCAAACCCGAGTTTCAATAACGTCAAACCCCGAGCGACAATCGGCTCAAAGCGAGTTTGAACAACTAAAATTTAGAAACGCTCGAGCAAAATGAAAACCTCGAGAATCCGATTTACCAATTATCGAAAATGTCTCGATGACCAGCAAATCAAAAAAATGAATCTTTCACGCCAACGCGAGCGGCAAACAACTCGGTCCAATCGGTTCAAAACTCTTGTACGTCAAAACAAACTCGCGGTGTCCCAAACTTTCGGAGGCGGTCTTTTCACCATCACAAGTGCGCCTGATTTTCTCCACAATCTCGAGTCCCACCTCATCAATCGTGCCCTGTCCCTCGAGAATCCTGCCCGCGTTCACGTCCATGTCGTCACTCATGCGGCGGTAGGTTTCTGGATTGCCACAAATTTTGATGACTGGACTGATGGCGCTGCCGACCACGCTGCCGCGCCCTGTGGTGAACAAAATCACGTGCGAACCGCAAGCAATCAACTCGCCAATTTCGGCGGTGTCGTTGATGTTCGGAAAACCAAACCGCACCTCGCCGTCGGGAATCACATCGAGCAGGTACAAGCCAGGATTTGGCGGCACGTTCCCAGGTTTGATGATGCCGTGCAATGCCCCGTGACCCGCCTTGGCATACGCGCCCAACGATTTTTCCTCGAGCGTCGTCAAGCCGCCCTCGGCGTTGCCCACGGCAAAACTGCCATGCCCCAGAATGTTGTAATAATTTGCGGTTTTTTCCATGCACGCCAGTATTTCTTGCCCAAGCTCTGGCGTGATGGCACGGCGCACCATGTCTTGCTCGCAGCCGATCAACTCGCCGGTTTCCTCAAAAATTGTGGTCGCACCCAAGTTGACCAAACGATCAAAGGCATTGCCCACCGCCGGATTCGCGCTGATGCCGCTCGTGCCATCCGAACCACCGCAGACCGTGCCGACAATCAGTTCATTCATGCCCATCTGGGCGCGTGGCACACGCTCGAGTTCGGTTAACGTGTTGCGAATCCATTCGCGCCCAGCCTCGAAAGTTTTGCGCGTGCCGCCCGTTTGCTGAATCACCAGCACATCCACAGGACGACCACTCGAGCGCACCGTCTCCGCAAGTTGATTGCGGTTAAAACTCTCGCAACCCAAACTGACCAGCAAGACCGCGCCAACGTTTGGGTGCGTGCAAAGCGATTCCATCATCTCGAGCGCATAGGTGTTCGGGTAGCAGCCGCTAAAACCGATCACATGAACATCAAAGTCTTCAAACGGCGCGGCGATTTGCTTGGCGACATGGTGCGCACATTCGACCAGGTACACCACCGTAATGACGTTGCGAATGCCCTTGCGCCCGTCGGAACGTAAGTAAGCTTGCATCAATGTCCTCCCTCTCCTGGACGACCAAAACTTGGGATGTAATCGCTTTGCAAATTGTGCGTGTGCACATGCTCACCCGCAGAAATCGGGGTCGTGGTTGACCCAATCGGCATTCCAAACTTCACGATCTTCTCGCCAGCAGAAAGCGCTCGAGCCGCGACTTTATGACCAAACGGAATGGTTTTCTGGGACGTGACTTTCACACCTTCGATCTCGATTTCTTGACCCTCGAGAATCGCCTTCACCACCACCAACACGTTGTCATTTGCTGAAAGTCGCAGAAAGTATTGCTCTGGATTTTGCATGAATTATGTTACTCCCTCGAAGTCTTTAGCTTGTTAGCGATTTGGACGCATGACGATAGCGCCGCACGACCTCGAACCCCGCTTTTTGATAAAACGCTTGCACGCCCGTCCAATCAATGCCCATGCGTGTTCCACCTCGAGATTTTAATTTGTGCATGGCGGCAACCAGCAGCGCGAATCCCAGCCCCTGCCCGCGTAACGCGCCAGCGACGCCCATCGGTCCAAGTCCGCAATCTTCGGTCAGCCACAAACTCGAGGGCAAGATGACGGGGTCTGAACGCAAGCCAATCAAAGCAAAACCCATCACGCGCCCATCAACCTCGAGCGTCAGATGTTGATGCTCGGCTTGTCGCAGCACAAAATTGGTGTCGTACACCCAACGTCCAGGGAATTCTTGACGGACAAACTCGAGCACATCCTCAACATCGGCTTGGACAATTCGCGCATTGTTTGGAAGCTCGAGCTTCGGGAGTTCATCAAGCTCCGTTGCGAGGTCGTTGCTGATACCCGTTGAAATTTCAAAACCGTGACGCTCGAAAAACCCGAGCAACGCATTTTGGGGCGTGTCAATCTCGAGCGTGATCGGCAAGTGTTCATCGAGCGGAATACCTGGGAAGAAATGATGCGGTTCAGTGCCAACAACAACCCGCGTTGCGCCTCGAGATTTCAGGGTTGTTTCCGCCCAACTCAGCAAGCTCGAGCCAATGCCTTGACACTGAAAATCTGGATGCACAGCGATCAAACGGACATGCCCAGTCGTGTCATTTGGGCGGTACGGTTTGGCAGGACTCGCAATGCAGATAAAACCCGCCAGCGCACCATCCAAAAACTCGAGATGCGTGTCATCAGGAATTAAGAAACGCGACTCGAGCGCCGCCAAGTCAAGTCTGAAACGCGGGTCGGTCATCGCGGCGTTCCAAATCTCGAGCATGGGTTGAAAATCGGTCATGACACCCAAGATTCTAACGTGACATCCTCAAAAAAAGTTCAACCGCATTTTAGCGTGTCACAAGAAGCATGATCCCGTAAATAAGTGGCAAGAAACCACCAAGAAAATAAAGGGACACCGTAGAATTTGGCACGTGCTCGAGAAAAGATTCGGTTGGGTCGGCAGGATTGTAATGAACCAGAACCTCATTTGG
This sequence comes from Deinococcales bacterium, assembly GCA_043730305.1. Lineage (GTDB taxonomy): Bacteria > Deinococcota > Deinococci > Deinococcales > JAAFIG01 > JANXTZ01. Next base: position 6,559 of record JAYTKL010000293.1, read on the forward strand.
AAACGAATTGGCTCGTTTTTCTGCCCACTTTAAGCTGTTTCGTGACGGTGCAACCAAGCGTTTTGGATGAATACGATCACTGACACATGTTTGACCATTCACTTGATACTCGTAACGCACCAAAGGAGAATGCCGAAAAAAAGGCACTGTCAAATCAGGTTCGGTCGGAACGAAAGTCCCACGCTCAACAACCATTCCCTGAACCGTGTTCCAACGATTGAGAATCGGGCGCTCTTTTAAAAACCGAAAAGCCGCCCAGAAAGCGACACCGCTTATCAATAACCCCAACGTTCCAGCGATGGTCGCTTCTAAAGAACCCATGATTTTATCCTGTCAGGCGGCATAAACCATGTTACAGCAAAACCCTTTCAGTCTCTCGGGGAATTTGATTTTGAGGCTCGAGCATGGGCTGGAGATCGGTCATGGTTGAGAGATTCTAAGTAACAAAGTAAGCATGATAAACTCGAGGCATGACCTTGGTCTTAAACCTCAAACCACAACTCGAGCAAAACAATAAAGTAATATCCATAGTATGTACACTGTTGATCCTCTTGATTGGGAAATAAGCTTACGCCGATGGGTAAAGGCTCGTCGTAATATTTCATCAGAATTAGAGGATAAAATCATAACCTTCTTTAAAGTCGCTTTTGAGCATACACGTTGTCCCGAACGTGCGTGGTTTGGTATCCATTCGTCAACAGTCAGTCTCGTTGTTGGAGGGATTTTTCTTGCTGCGATCCAGAGTTCAGGAGCAGAGCCAGGCATTTGGTTATTGGTTGATGCAGAGAAATTTCTAAATATCAGTGGTGTTGAATATTTAAAAGTAAAATCTACCCAACGATCAAAACATCCACTTATCTGGGCACATTCCCTATCTTTAACAACTCTACCAAACTTACTTACTAACACCTCGCTGTGGGAATCATTTTCGGCAGCTACTGAGAAAATTTTGTTCGCACCAATTGCAAAAGATCGAGATTCTGTCCAAGAGAAACGAAATAAAAAACGATTGAGTGAATTCAGATTGCCACAATCATCTCAAATATTTGAAAGGCAGTTTCAAGAAACAGTCCATTCCGCATTTATAGATAAACCTGAAGTGCGTCGGAGACGATTAGAAACTGCTCCAATCTATCCAAACAAAACGAAAGTAGTGACTTTGGCATTTGTACGAAATCGTGATGTTGTGGCTGAGGTTCTCATTCGTGCAAATGGATATTGTGAGCATTGCAAAAATTCAGCGCCATTTATTCGCCGTTCAAATGGTTTGCCCTATCTCGAGGTTCATCACATCAAAACACTGGCTGAAGGTGGTGAAGACACTGTTTCCAATGCAGTAGCTCTTTGTCCAAACTGTCATCGGAAAGTTCATTACGCTTAAATTAAAGATTGGCGAGGGAATCTTTTGCTTCTATTTATTAGTGGTACAGCCCGAACACGCAAAGGCATTCTCGTAAAGTACTTGCTACTCGAGCAATCAAACTTAACCCAACTTCACAGGCGCAACCCCAGTCGCTCGAGTTTCACCGCGTAAAACTCGCATTAAAGCCGTTAGCGCCTCGGGACGGTAGCCATAGGTCAAAAGGGCGGGTGCTGGCACGTCAGCGACCGTGTAGGCGTTCCACAGCGCAAGGTGAAGGTCTGGTTTCGCGGCATGTGCCAATTCCCGTCCAGCTTCGATCATGCGGTGACGGCTGGTGCTGGCGTAAACAATAAAATCCTCAGACGCTCGAGCGGCTTTGACTTGCGCCAGAACGGAAAGCGGGTCACGGGCGGGGTGAAGAATCGCTTTGACCTGGTATTCGCTCGAGAGCAGTTTGACGAGGTTTGTACCTGCCACGCCAACTTCAGAGACATTTTCTTCTGGCGCAACGTCGGGCGCAATCAAAGTGATGCTCGAGCCAGGTTTTGGTAGCACAACATTGCCAAATTCCGTAATTCCTGCGCCCCAAGCTCGAGAGGCAAGTTCACGGTCTGAAACCTCGAGATCGGGCGCGTAATCGAGTGGCGCAATTGGAAAACGGGTTGCGAGCTTGTGAAGACGCTCGAGTGAGGCTGTGATTCTTTCGCTCGAGATCACACCATTTTTTTCAGCATTCTCGAGGGCTTCAATGGTTTGGGCTTGGGCTTCCCGAGCGCCGAGCGCTTCAACCATGTCCGAACCCGCGCCCACGCTCATGACGGCAGCCTCGCCGCGACCCCAGTTTTTGTCTATGGCGTGCATTCCCATCGAATCGGTCACGATCACGCCCTCAAACTGACCGCGTTCGCGCAGCAAACCCGTCAAGATTTTTTTGGACAGTGTGGCTGGCAAATCCGGGTCAATGCTCGGGTAGACGATGTGCGCCGTCATGATGCTGGGCAAATGCGGCGCAGCCAACCGAAACGGCACGAGTTCGTACTCTTCCAAACCTTCAAGGTTTCTGGCGACAGTCGGCAATGCCAGGTGCGAATCGAGTCTGGTGTCACCGTGACCAGGAAAATGCTTGCCGCACGCCGCAACGCCCTCCCGCATCAAGCCTTCCGCCCACGCCAGCGCGAGTTCGGTGGCGCGTTTTGGGTCTTCGCCAAACGAGCGGTCAGAAATAACGGGATTGAGCGGGTTGTTGTTCAAATCGAGCACGGGCGCAAAATTCCAATTGATGCCCATAGACCGCAAACCTCGAGCGACCACTGCACCAACCTCTCGAGTCAGACCGAGGTCGTTGGCAGCGCCCAAACTCATGGCGCTTGGGGCATTGGGAAGGTCGGTGGTGCGCCAGACGCCGCCACCTTCGGCATCAATGGCGAGCAGCAGGTCATCGCCCAGAATGCTTTTCAAATCTTCAATGAGCGCTCGAGTTTGAACGCGGTCAACAATGTTCTTGCGGAACAAAATGATGCCGCCAGGTTTGTAACGCGTTAAATGTGCTCGAGTTTCATCGTCGAGACTAGTCCCTGGAATGTCCACCATCACCATGCGATTAACGCTCATGGCAGCAGTATTACAGGTTTTTGGTATGAGAGGTCATCAATGCCACCCCAAGCGGCACCAGACCCGCGATCATGCCGATGACACCAAGAATCGGAAAGCCAAATGTTCCCGCGATCAAACCGCCGCCCAGCGCACCAGTTGCGGCAAAAATCCAGACCATTGTCTCCACGCTGCCTTGCACTCGAACACGCTCTGAAGGCTCGAGGCTGTCGGTTAACAACGTGCTGCCCCCGACAGAACAAAAATTCCAAGCCGTGCCGAGCAAGAACAAACTGATCCCCATCTCGAGCGGACGCGTGGCGAAAATGGCGATAAAACCCGACAGTGCAAATTGCAACGCGCCAAGCATGATGATCGTCCGACGACCCCATTTGTCCGCCAGACTGCCAGTCAGCCAGGAAAGACTAAACATGCCAAACATGTGCGAGGTGATCAAGGACGTGATCGTAAGCGGCGCGATGCCCAAATGGTCGGCATGAAGCGGCATGAGTACCATCAGCATCACCATGACCAACTGCCCAAACGTCATGGAACTGAGCGCCAAACGAATATTCGGCACTGCCAACAGCGTTTTCCAACTCCGAACCTCGAGATGGCTTGGAAGATTTTCAGTTGTGACACTCGAGATTTTTGGGGCGAGCGTTAATGGTTCGGGACGCAAAAAAAACCAGACAATCAAGCCTGCGATCAACATGAACAGCGACCCCAAATACCAACCGAATTCAATCTCGGGCAAGTTGATGCCCTTCGCATACGCCCGCACGTAACTCGAGATGATGGTGGTTGCCACAGACCCAAGGACGCTGCCCGTCAAAATCCAACCCATGACCGTACCGCGCACTTTCGCGCCAACCATGTCCGCCACGGCATAACGCCCTTGTTGAACCGCACCGTTCGCCACACCGACCAACGCGCCGCCAATCAAAAAACCAATCAGGTTCTTCTCGAGCGCCATGGTTGCCGCAAGTGCCCCACCAACAAAACCAATCGCATAACCCAAACTAAGCCCAATGCGTCGCCCTTTGGCTGCCATCAAACGCCCAGCCCAAAATGCGGAAATGGCGCTCATGAAAAAATTGATGGTGCTCGGCAAACCAGACAATTGATCCGCGCCTGTGATATGCACGATCACAATGCTTGAGAGTGAAGTCGAAACCGTGGTCGCGCCCGTGTTGAGGGCTTGGGCGCTGAATAGCACCAGTAAATTCTTTTGCACCGCCTTGGAAAACGAATTGATTAAACCAAAACCCGATGTGGACGTGCTGACACTCATGGCTCGAGTCTACTCCTCGAAGTATGGGGCAAATCCTAAATGGTTCGAGCCACGTTAATTTTTCAATCGGTACAACCAATACGCGGGTTGACTGCGTTGGTGTGCCACTGCCAAAACAAAAAACTCTTGTCCCTCGAGCACGTAAATCAATTGGTACGGGAAACGTTTCAGTATCATTTTTCGTACACCAGCAGGATGAATTTTTCGTCCCGCCTCGGCAAATTCTCGTAGGAAACCAATAACGGTTTCGATCTCAAGATAAAAGTCGTTCGCCAGTTCTTTAGATATTTCGGCGTAGTACAACTCGGTCTGAATCAGTTCCTCGAGCGCTTCAGGGTGAAACGTATCATTGTAAAGCTTGTCTGGCACGAGAAAGCGCTTCCTCTCCCGAAATGCCAATGACTGCCCCAGATTTTAATTCCTCGAGTCGTTTGAGTGCCACTTTTGCCAGCAAAGCATCCGATTCTGCCTCGTTGGGTTCAGTTAAGCTCGAGATTAACCGATGTGCAATTTCGGCTCGAGTTTCACGAGGTAAATCCAGTAATGCTTTTTCAAGTTCAAGCTGACTCATGCCTGTATTGTACCCTGTTCGGATTTGGTTTTCGTGACAATTTTCTGCGCTCGAGTCTTGACGATACCCCCATAACCCGTTACCCTTAGCTCATGGGTACACTTTCGCCGTTTACAAGTTAGCGCGAACACTTTTAAAAAGTGTTTTGCGCGTTCGCTTCGGCTGAGAGCCGAAGTTTTTTATTGCCCCAAAAAGGAGAAACACATGGTAAACGAAGCAAAACTCGAGATTGACACAAGCTCAAGCCTGAGTGAATTACAAGAAGTGAAAGTAAAATACTTGGGTAAAAAAGGTTTACTAACGGCGGAACTCAAAACCCTCGGCAGCCTAGACCCTGAAGCCCGAAAAGCCAAAGGCGCAGCCGTGAACATGGTCAAGAACGAACTCGAGGCGTTGTTTGAGGCTCGAGAAACCGCGCTGAAAGACGCGGAGTTGGCGCGAAAACTCTCGAGCGAGGCGCTTGATGTCAGCTTGCCAGGAATTCCGTTTCAGGCGGGTGGTTTCCACCTGATTACCCGAATTATTGACGACCTGTCCGACATTTACCGTGGTATGGGTTATGCCGTGGTGCAAGGGCAAGAGGTCGAAGAGGAACATTACAATTTCGATGCGCTGAACATTCCCAGCTATCACCCTGCTAGGGATCAATGGGACACGTTCTGGCTCAAAGACAACCGCGTCCTGCGAACCCACACCAGCCCCATGCAAATTCGCTTTATGGAAGCCTTTGAAGCGCCATTCAAAATTGTTGTGCCCGGAAAAGTCTTTCGTTTCGAGCAAACCGATGCCACCCACGAAGCCATGTTCCATCAACTCGAGGGACTTGTGGTTGGCGAGGGCATCACGCTGGCAGATCAAAAAGGCACACTGGCAGAAATGGCGAAAGGTTTGTTTGGGTCTAAAGCCAAAGTGCGTTTTCAACCCAGTTACTACCCGTTCACCGAACCCAGCGCCGACTTTGCCGTGTACTGGGAAAACCCTCGCACGGGCGCGGCAAAATGGCTCGAGCTTGGTGGGTGCGGCATGGTACACCCAAGGGTGTTTGAAGCCGTTTGCAAGTTGCGTAACGATGACAAGTACGCGCACGCTCGAGGGTTCGCGTTTGGTTTGGGCATTGAACGCCTTGCCATGATTAAGTACGGCATTCCTGACATTCGGTATTTCTTTCAGAATGACCTTCGTGTGCTGCGGCAATTCAGGGGGAATCTCGAGTGAAAAAAATCTTTCGTATGGTGATGTTCGTCCTCAGTTTTTGGGCTTTCTCGAGCGTGACCCAAGCGCAAGAAGCTCGCTTGGGATTCAGCATTGGTGGAGGCTTTCGGTTTGGTGGAGCTTTGGCGTACCCAGTTCCAGCACTGCCAAAATTCACTGTCGAAGTGCAAATTCTCGAGCCTCTTTGGGTGCGTTTTCAAATAGCACCGTATTTGCTTGTGGATGAAATTATTCTTGATCTCAAATACTGCTTTTTGAATGCTTCAAACACCCCTTACATCAGTGCTGGAGCGGGAATCGGGTTGTATTTTATGGCTGGTCTTGGTCCAATTCTTCAAGCTTCCTTGGGTTATCAACTTGACCTCAGTAGCAGCACACGAGGCTTTCTTGAGCTTGTGGTCAATCCGCTGGATTTTGCGGCGGCTGGCAATATTGGGTTGATGGCAGGCTTAACTTTTCGTTTATGACCGCACTCCAAGTCCACATCCGCCCTGTCACACTCGAGGAAAAGGCATGAAACCAGAACAAGCAATTTCTTTTGAATTTATTGTCTCGAGTATTGTCGAGGTAGATATAGAACTTAGTTTGCAAGCTGCTCGAGCCGTGAATGTCAGTTTGACGTTACGGAATTGGTTGATCGGGTTTTATATCGCTGAATTTGAGTTATATGGAATTGATCGTGCAAAATATGGTGACAAGTTATTAACGGCTGTTTCTGAACGATTAGAGAAATCAAAACTAACCAATGTGGCTCATCAACAGTTATATCGGTACGTTCGGTTTTACCAAACCTATCCGCAGATACTTGGATTTGTTGCTGAACGGGTTCAACATTTGCTTCCAAAGAGATTAGCTTCACAAGAACAGATTTTGGGTACAGTGTCCCCACAATTAGACTCAAGTTCAAATTTACTGGTTCAGCATCTCTCCTACAGCCATTTTGAACGTCTGATATTTACTGACACGGACAAGCAGCGAATCTTTTATGAACAACAATGTTTACGTGGTCACTGGTCTGTTCGTGAACTGAAACGCCAAATCAGTAGTTTTCTTTATGAACGAACGGATCATGCCAATCAACCTCAAACAACTTTTGACTTAACCACTGATGTTAAAAAACTCGAGATTCGAGACCCTTATATCTTCGAGTTTTTAGGCATCAAAGCCAATGAAAGCGCAACCGAAACTGCCATTGAACACGGTTTGCTCAAGAAAATTCAAGACTTTATTCTCGAGCTTGGTAATGGTTTTTGTTTTGAAGCACGTCAAAAACGCATTCTAATTGGGCGAGAACACTTTTTTGTGGACTTGGTTTTTTACCATCGCATCCTGAAATGTCACGTGCTGATTGAACTCAAACTTGGAAAATTTACGCACGAAAATATTGGGCAGTTGAACACCTATGTCACTTGGTATAAGCGTCACATGATGACGGATGGCGATAATCCACCTGTTGGGATTCTGCTTTGCAATCAAAAAAATCAGGCACTGGTTGAGTACGCCCTGGCAGGTTTGGACAACGATTTGTTCGTTTCCAAATACTTGCTCGAGTTGCCCAGCAAAGAAATTATCCAGCGTTTTCTAACTGAAACCCTGAAGGAGCAATCATGAAAATCCCCTATTCCTGGCTGGTCGAAATGCTTCCAGACCTTCCCGCAAAAATCAATTACAACCCGCACAACCTCGAGCCGATCCTTGCCATGCTCGGCACGGGCATTGAAGAAATCCTCGAGAGTCCCGCCCCGCCCGATGGTGTGATTTTTGGCGTGGTGTTAACGTGTGTGGCAATGCCTGAAACGCATTTGTTCGAGTTGCTGGTTGATGTTGGTGACGGCACGCCCAAAACGATTGTCACGGGGGCAAGCAACGCTCGAGCGGGTGTGGGTGTGGCGGTGGCAACCCCTGGCACGCAACTCGCGGCGCATCAGAGTGTGGACATGGACGGGCAGGGCACGGTGGTCGGCATCCGCAAGATTCAGGGGAAAACCTCGTGGGGCATGTGTTGTTCGCCCAAAGAATTGGGCATTGGCGAGTACGCAGGTGGCTTGCTCGAGTTTCCTGTGAACAATGCCGCACCTGGCACGGCGCTCATCAGTTTGTGGGCTGAGGATGTGGTGCTGGATGTGGAAATCACGCCAAACCGTGCGGATGCGCTTTCGGTGTTGGGCATCGCCAAAGATTTGGCGGCGTTCTTGAAACTCGAGGTAATACTGCCTTCACCTGGTCTCGAGAGTGTTCATGACGCAAATTTTCCTGTGCAAGTTGAAGTGCTCGAATCTGAATCCTGCCCGCGTTTTGTGGCGCGAATGGCGAAAGGTGTGAGGGTTGTTCCAAGTCCTGCCTGGTTACAACGCCGCGTGACCAACGCTGGAATGCGAGCCATCAATAATCTGGTGGATGCCAGCAATTACGTGATGCTCGAGCTTGGGCAACCCACGGCGGCGTACGATGCCAAGGATTTACCCGAGCATAAAATTGTGGTTCGTCATGCCGCAGACGCGGAAAACGTGATTTCACTGGACGATCAAACTCGAGTTTTAACCGTCAAAGATTTGGTGATTACGACCCCAGTCAATGCCGAATCTCGGGTGATTGGCGTGGCGGGAATTATTGGCGCGAATTACAGTGCGATTACGGTTGCAACGACTGATGTGGTGCTCGAGGCAGCCAGTTTTAATCCTGTGCAATTGCGCTTGACCGCTCGCAGGCTTGGGCTGGCGACTGATGCCGTCTACCGTTTCGAGCGCGGCGTAGACCCAAACTTGCCCGTCTGGGCGGCTGACCGTTACATGCAGTTGATCCTCGAGTCTGGCGGCGGCGAGGTTGTGCCTGGGCATTTCGATGTTGGCGGCGAACAACCCCGTTTGAGCGTGCAATTCCGTCCAAGTTTTGCCAACGAATACCTCGGCACAAACTTCTCGAGCACTGACCAAAAAGCTGCACTCGCGCGACTTGGATTTGAAGTGACCGCAGACTCGAGCGATACTTGGACTGTTCGCCCTTCGACAAACCGTGTGAACATAGATTTGGAAGTTGATCTGGTCGAAGAGGTTGCCCGAATGCTCGGTTATGACGCGATTCCTGAAACATTGCCGAATATTCGCGTCAACGATTCCGTGCGTGGGGTTGATGCGCCCGTCAAAGCCACTCGAGCCTTAAAAGAGGTGCTGGTCGGACTGGGCTTTCAAGAAATCGTCAGTTACAGCTTCACCAACACGCTCGAGGCGGAACGCGCCCGAGTTCCCGCGCCCGTGCTCGAGTTGCAAAACGCGCAATCTTCGGAACGCACGCACCTTCGCACACAATTGATCTCGAGTTTATTAAACACCGCCAAAGTCAACCGTGCGCTCGAGAGTTTGTTGTTGTTCGAGGTTGGCAATGTTTTTCCGTACCCAATCTCAGATTCCAACCACCCTGGCGAGGAACGGCTTGGTCTGCTGATGAGTGGGGATTTTGCCCCCAAGACCTGGCAGGCGGGCATTAACGGTGGCTTCTATGCGTTCAAAGGCATCTTAGAGGCTGCCGCGCACCGTATCGGAGATGACGTGACGGTGCAACAACACCCGAACGCCCCAGAATTCTTGCACCCAGGCATTGCGGGCGAGATTTTCTGGAACGGCATTGGCGTCGGCATGATCGGTGCAATCCACCCGCAAGTTGCCGCCAACCTCGAGCTTCCAAACAACACTTTGGTTGCCGAAATCAGGTTGCCGCTGCCAACCCGAGCTTGGAATTTCAAAGACCCCAGCCGTCTGCCCAGCGCCCTGCGCGACCTGGCAATCGTCGCGCCAAACACCACGCCGTACAGCGACCTCGAGAAACTGACCAAAAAGGCGGCAGGCTTGTTCCTCGAGAGCGTTCAACCGTTTGACGTGTTCGCTGGCGGCAAAATCCCAGAAGGTCATCGCAGCGTCGCCATCAGACTCGAGTTTCGCGCCCCAGGTCGGACGCTGACCGATACTGAAGTGGACGGGGCAATGCAGAACGTGATGAACGCCATGAAAGAGGCAGGACTCGAGATTCGGGGGTAAAGGAAAAAGCGAGTCTCGAGATTCAAAATAAAACAACCGTAGGGACGCATAGCCATGCGTCCCTTAATCATTGTGCATTAAAACGTTAAAACCTGCTTGTTGAAAGTGTTTATCCGTGGTCAAAATCTCTTTGATACCTTTGGATTCCATGACCAGCATTGAAAAGCAATCCACACCACTCCATTGCTTATCTTTACGTTTTCGATAAAATTCTGTTGCAGCAATAAGCCAGTTGCGTCCGCTTGTCACAATTTCAATGCGTTCATTGGCAATGATGGCTTCAATTGATTCTGCAACAAAAACCCGTAATGCTGCGTCTGCTTTTGAAAACCAGTTGAGTGTTTCAAACAGTACGGCATCTGTCGTGACCCAAACATAATTATCGTATTCAATTGCCAGGGTTTGAGCTTCTACTCGAGCTTTGTCTCGCAAGTTAAACAAGGCTACCCAGTACGAAGTATCAACAAAAACAGTCGGGATCAATTGTCACCCTGAACTTCATTCACGAGTCTCGAGCCTTCTTTTGGTACACTATCCCAAGCCTTCTCAGGAACTTTAACCGCCAACCGATCCAATGTCTCGAGCAACCGAGTTCCTGTGCCTTTTGGGTGTTTAGGTTGGCGTTTTATTTTTTTGGATTCGGCAGGCGCAGTCATAAAACCAGTCTAGTCGAAAACCAGATTTTCACAACTGCATCTCGAGCATCAAAGAACTCCCGCCCAATCTCGAGCGGGAGTTCAAAATTTTCCAATTGCTATTTGCTTTACTTCTCGCGTCCCAAGTATTCGCCCGTGCGCGTGTCCACCCGCACAAATTCGTCTTGTTCGACAAATAACGGCACTTGAATCAAAGCGCCCGTCTCGAGCGTGGCTGGTTTTGTTCCGCCTGAGATGGTGTCGCCTTTAAGACCTGGATCGGAGCGTGTGACTTGCAAAACCACTTGGTTTGGCAACGTAATTTTCAGTGGTTTTTCTTTGTAGAATTGCACTTCGACATTGGTGTTTTCTTTTAAGAATTTGACTGAATCGCCCGCAAGTTTGGTTGGCAGGCTGATCTGGTCAAACGTGTCCATGTCCATGAACATGAAGTCGTCGCCGTCTTTGTAGAGGTATTGCATGGTGCGTCCTTCAATAAAAATATCTTGCAATTTTTCGGTCGCGTTGAAGGTACGGTCTACAATTGAACCCGTCTCGAGGCTGCGGAATTTGGTGACGACTTTCGCGCCGCCGCGCCCGATTTTTTGGTGCATGTAGTCAATGGTTTCCCATAAGCCGCCGTCCATCTCGACTTTTGTGCCGCTGCGAAGGTCTGTAACGCTAATCATTTGAAGCTCCTTTTTTGCATCTTTTCCACTCGAGATTTGTCTCGAGGTCTAGCAAACGTGCCTAGTTTACCTCATCTTCTTGACTTTTTTGAGGTTTGATGTACTATATCCGTAACCGATATATCTGTTAAAATGCTAAAGGGAGCTTATGTCAGAACCACTCACACCCGCCGTTTTTCACATTCTGCTGGCACTTTCCGACCAGGAACACCACGGTTATGCCATCATCAAAGAAGTCTCTGAGCAAACCAACGGAGCAATAAAACTTGGAGCGGGAACACTGTACGGCACGATCAAACGCCTGCTCGAGAGCGAATGGATTGAAGAATCCGACACCCGTCCCGACCCCAGCCTTGACGACGAACGCCGCCGTTACTACCGCATCACGCCCAAAGGTCATGCCGCCGCCACCCGCGAAGCCGAACGCCTCGAGCAACTGGTACGGACTTCCAGAGCTAAAAAACTTCTGCCCAAACTCGGGCGGGCGTCATGAAACTCGAGCTTTGGGTTTACAGATTGATGCTGCAAGCGTATCCAAAAGATTTCAGACTCGAGTTTGGTCATGAAATGCTGCAAGTTTTTAAGCTTAAACTGAAACACGCGAAACTCGAGAAACAATTGCCCGCATTCTGGCTGAACACGGTATTTGATTGCATCTTGAGCGCTGTACATCAACGATTCTTGAGGAAAGGTGAACGCATGAATTGGTTAAAACAATTAGGGGCAATCTCGAGTTTATTGTTTACGGTTGAAACTTTAGCATTTCTTATTTTGCGTTTGCTGCATTCTGATTTTTTGACTTCATTAACGTATTTCGATATTCAAACCAAAATATTGCCGATGGTTCATCGCGGTTTATTGGCTCTGCTTGGTATTGGCATTGTCCTGGCATTGCCAGCCAAAAAGAATCGTATTGAAATGTTTGGAATTGGCGCATTCAGCATCGGTTGGAATTATTGTGCGGTCATTTTGTACAGTTATTCACCCGACGATCCAAATCTGAACTTGACCGTGATTGGAATGTTCAGTGCCTTGTTGACCATCGGAATTCTTGCCATGATGTTCGCCCGAGTAAAATTGGTGCAAGGAAAAATCATCTGGTCTGAGATGCCGCTCGTAGCTCGAGCTTTGATCGTGCTGACCTTGTGCAATTGGTTGTTACCAAATGTTCTTGTGGTCTTGCTTAATTGGAATACCTACTCCAACCTGACGCCTATGATCAATGCCCTTGGTTGGATGGCTTTGGGCTTCGGAATCTGGAATTCAAAACCATCTCAATCTAGCACTCCAAACCTAATCTCGAGCTTATGAACGAATCTTTTCACAAATTTTTACCTCGCATCAGCCTCAAAGCTTTCAGACCCGAACAAAATCCGCACGCAAATTCTGGCGGCATAAAATTCTATTCTCGAGTCACTGTTTAACCACAGCTTGTGGCGTACACTTCTGACATGAAACGTCTTTTTCTTGTACTGCTTGCCTTCTCAAGTTTGATTGCCTGCTCACCAATTGCTTTGATTAACAACCGCGTTTCGCCACGGAATTTTATTGGTACGCGCAATGTGGCTTACGGGTCGCTTGAGCGTCAAAAGTTGGATGTTTACCAGCCGCGCAAGGGCGCAAATTTGCCTGTCTTAATTTTTGTGCACGGTGGTTCGTGGCGCAATGGCAGCAAGGAAATTTACCCGTTTTTTGGTGAACGTTTCGCGCTCGAAGGTTTTGTGACGCTGATTATCAATTACCGTCTCGCGCCTGAAACGCCGTTTCCTGGTTTTGTGCAAGATGCGGCGCTGGCAGTCAAATGGGCAAAAGACAACGTGCAGAAATTTGCTGGCGATCCAAACCGTGTTTTCTTGGCGGGTCATAGCGCTGGGGCGCACATTGTCGCCATGTTGGCGCTCAATCCTGCGTACTTGAAAGCGGTCAATCTCGAGCGCAGCGCGGTGCGCGGCGTGGTGGGCATGGCGGGACCGTATGACATTGCAGAATTTTTCCCGCAATCACCAAGCTTGCAACAGGTTTTTGGTACAGACCCAAAGGCTTGGGCGGCAACCCAACCGCTCAATTTTGTGGATGGTACTAATCCGCCAATGCTGCTTCAGCATGGGATGCGGGACAGCACCGTGGATTACAGGCAAAGCATCATGCTGCAAGAAAAAATTTTAGCAAAAAGCGGGCAGGTCGAACTCAAAACCTACCCAAAACTCGAGCATGAGGAGTTGATTGGAGCGGTGTCCTTGGCGGCTGAGGCTTCGCTCGATAAAAACGTTGTACCTGACATTGTGAGCTTTCTCAAACGTCATTAATTTACGGCGAACATGTTGATCCTGAGTCTCGTTCACCTTGAGATAACGTTTTTTACAGACAAAAAAACGAAAATCTGTTTTTTGCGTACCAACCTCGAGTTTTAACTCAAGATCAAATCAACGGTTTTGACTGTGCTATTCGAGAAATCTCGAGTATTCATCACAAGTCAGGTCACAAAGACTTGAGTTCTTTAAGATAGCCTGTTATAGTTCGCAGTCGGTCAGAGGATACTGGCCCCATCGACTAGCGGTTAGGTCACCGCCCTTTCAAGGCGGCGACACGGGTTCGAATCCCGTTGGGGTCACCAACCCGCGTGTGAAAAACGCGACCACACAAAAGACCCTCGAGCTTTTAAACTCGAGGGTCTTTTGATTGCAGAAAAATCAGTGCATCATGTTGTCAAGCACCGTAGGATGCTTTGCCGAATTCATCATCAAATCGAGCAAACTGACCACTTCGGGCGCACAGGTCGCCACAAAACGGTAACGACGTTTGCCACTCGAAGTAATCACGCTCGAGAGCGATTTTACTTCGAGTTTAAGTTCACCTTCAATTCTTAAACCTAGTAAACCACGCGGAATTTGTACGCCATCAACAAGTTCAAAATGTCCGCTGACCTCGTTGTTGGCTGGGTCAAGTGTTTTGATGCGCCCCGTCACAACTTCAAACGACACACCTTCGGAACGGACTTGGTATTTCTCGAGGACAACCACAACCTTAGTATGCACCAAACTCGAGACTTCAAAAGTTCATTTGCGCTGGCAGCGTCTGGTTCGACTCAAACCAAAACTCGAGCGTAGCCACTGGCGACATGCGGGGTTCACGGTGGCTGTTTGCACTGGTAGACTCTTGATTGATGAGTCAACCTTCCGATAAGAAAGCCAACCAGTACGGCGTGACGCCGCAAAGCACAGACTTTAACGACTGGTACAACGAGATCGTCCTGAAAGCCGACCTCGCCGATTACAGCCCTGTGCGCGGCGCGATGGTCGTCAAGCCTTATGGCTGGGCGTTGTGGGAAAACATTCAAAAAATCCTCGACGAGCAGTTTAAAGCCACCAACCACGAAGCGCTGGCGTTCCCGATGTTTATTCCCATGCACTTCTTACAGAAAGAAGCGCAACACGTCGAAGGCTTCGCGCCAGAACTGGCAGTCGTCACTCACGCGGGCGGCGAGTTGCTCGAGGAACCGCTCGTGGTGCGTCCGACCTCTGAAACCATCATTGGTCACATGTGGGCAAAATGGCTCAAATCTTACCGCGACCTGCCATTTTTGCATTACCAATGGGGCAGCGTCGTGCGTTGGGAATTGCGCCCAAGATTATTCTTGCGCACCACCGAATTTTACTGGCACGAGGGTCACACCGCCCACGCCAGCCACACCGAAGCCGTCGAAGAAACGTTAAGGTTGCTCGAGATTTACCGCAGTTTTGCCAGGGATTACGCCGCCATGCCCGTGATTGCCGGACGCAAAACCGACAGTGAACGTTTCGCTGGCGCGGTGGACACCTACAGCATCGAAGCCATGATGGGCGACGGCAAGGCGCTGCAAGCTGGCACAAGCCATTACCTGGGACAGAATTTTGCCAAAGCCTTCGAGGTGAAATTTCAAGACGAAAACCAGAAAGAGGCTTTCGCCCACACAACCTCCTGGGCAATCAGCACCCGCATCATCGGCGGCATCATCATGACCCACGGCGACGACAAGGGCTTGGTCATGCCGCCCAGACTCGCCCCAATTCAGGTGGTGGTCGTGCCAATTTACCGCAAGGAAAACCAAGATCAGATGCTCGAGGCGGCAAGGGTTTTGGGTACAGAACTCAAAGCGTTGGGCGTGCGCGTCAAAGTCGATGAACGCGACGGGCTGACCAACGGCGCGAAATACAATTACTGGGAATTGCGCGGCGTGCCGTACCGCATCGAACTTGGACCGCGTGATCTCGAGGCTGGCAATGTCGTGCTGGCATCGCGTTTGGGCGGCGAAAAAGAAATTCTGGCTCGAGCTGAGGCGATTGCGGGGCTTCCAGCCAAACTGATCGCTTTCCAAAACGCGCTGCTCGAGAAAGCCACCAGCTTCCGCGACTCGAGAATCAAAACCGCCGATACTTGGGATGAATTTATTGCTTTGATCGAACAAGGCTTTTTTGTTCGCGCCTTTCACTGCGGCGACGTGGAGAGCGAAAAGAAAATCAAGGAACTCACCAAAGCCACCACCCGCAACATTCCAATGGACAGTGAGGGCGAATTGGGAGCGCTAGAAGAAGGCATTTGCGTTCACACTGGCAAACCTGCGGCATACGGTAAACGGGTTGTTTTCGCCAAGGCGTACTGATACTGAACATCCATCGTTAGGGATGTAATTTCAAACCTTTCAACGCCTTATCTACCAAACCACGTGGCGCACGCATAGAGATACCAACTAAATTCAAATCTTGACTTGAAACTGCACGAACTGCCGCTCGATTTGCGATATCATCGCCTGTTGAAAACATTTCGTTAATATAAACTCCCAATTTGATCTCTCGTTCCAACGCACGGTGGTATGCACGTTTCAATTCGTCTTTATTTGCCATAAAAATAAGAATGGGTTGTATCAAAAGCCCGTGGTACTCGAGTTCACTGGCATCACGGTAAGGTTCACCGATCAAACCAACCACACTGGTTGCAATGCCACTGCTGAGAAATGCAGTCACATTTAATTTTTGCCAAACTTGTAAATCCTCGAGAATCACGATTGCTATTTTCGTTTCAAAAATCATGATTAAAGTTTAACGACCCATCGAGTTCAAGTCTTGCGTGATCTTGCTGCAAGATGGAATTGACCAGGCGGTACGCCAACGTGTAAACGAAACCTGTTTGTAAAATGACTCTGATGTGCAAACCCCACCAGAAAACCCACTTCGTGAATTGGCATATTTGTACCCAACAACTGTTTTGCTCGGGCAATCCTTTGATTCTCGAGATACGCATGAGGCGCAAAACCAGTTGTTCTCTGAAAAACACGCGCAAAATGATGTGGACTTAAACCAACCAAAGTTGATAATTCGAGCAAACTGATATTCTCGGCAAAATGCGCATCCAAGAACTCACGCGCCTCACGAACTGCTCGAGGTTCTTGCCCAGCAAGAGCCAATTTCACAGCTCCGCCATGTGTTTGAATCAATTGCGTTAACCAATTTAAAACCTTTGTTTCCAGCTCGAGATTTACCAAAGGTGTACTCAAGTCTTCAAGCAGCTCAACAAGGCTTGCTGAGAGTTTTGTATCATGTATAACAGCGTTTTGAATAAATGGCAGGTCTGTATTTTTCCAAGCTGTTTCGTCGGAAGCGAGGCGCATTAATTCGGGAGTTGGATAAAATACGCGATATTTAAATTCCGAAGGTTGCGCTGACTCTCCCGTGTGTGACTCGTCGGGATGTACCACAAAAAAAGCGCCTTGTGGCGTTTCAAGTCGAGCACCACGGTAGCGAAATTGTTGAACCCCGTACTCGATCACCCCAATGGCATAAAACGGATGGCTGTGAGGTGCGTAATGATGTTTGAAAAACTGGGCTTGCAAACTCTGCAACCCGCCAAAAGCACTTGACATATGCAATTGCGCCCATTCTCGAGGATGCTCAATGAGGTTTGATTGCGATCTAGCCATGTTTAAGTATACGCATTCAAATATAGGAAACCTTTGGAACACTTGGTTTGATTTCGTGCCAGAATACATCATGGACATTTCCGCCTTTCTCGAGGAATTCCGATCTGAGACCGAAGAAAACCTCGAGCGGCTCGATCAGGGTTTGCTGGCGCTCGAGCGTGACCCAAGCGATGCCAACTTGGTGCGAGGTTTGTTCTTGAACGCGCATACCATCAAGGGCGGCGCGGGAATGCTCGAGTTGAAAGTCATGAAGCAAATCACGCACTCGCTCGAGGATGTGCTGGGACGTCTTCGTGACGGTGGTGAGGTGCTCGAGGCGAACACGGCATCGTTGTTGTTACGCGCCGTGGATATGTTGCGTCAGATTGTCCGAACTGAACCGACGCTCGAGACTCCAAGTCCTGAAATTCAGGAGTTGCTGGCGGCGTTGCGGAGTCGTGCCAGCGGTGTAATTCCCAGCCTTCCAACCGTCAAAACTCCCTCAAACCTCGAGCCTCAAAAACTGGCATTGCTGCTCGAGCCTTCCCAAACCGCGCAACTGGTGCAACGCCAGCAACTTGAAAAGGCTGGTTTTGCCGTCGAAGTCTTCTCGAGTTTTGATTTGACCTTAGAGCGTTTGGGTGATGGTGGCGTGCAGCTTCTGGTCACAACCCTCGAGCCTGGTGGAGTGAATGGTTTGGAATTGATTGCCGAAATGCGAGCCGCAAATCTGAAAATACCCGCCATCATCACGATGCTCGAGCCGAATATTGAAACCCAAAACAAAGCTTCAACACTAAACTCGAGCGTCTTGCGCAAAGCCTCGATTTTTGACACCCAATTGACCGAAGCCGCGATGGGCGTGGTGTAGGGGATGGTCTGAGACCATATACTCCGACTTAATCATTTCTTTCGTTCACCACAGTAGAAATCCAGTGTTTTAAGTTCTTCCCTGCGAAGTAGGGGAGGTGGCTCGAGGGCAGCGAGAGACGGAGGGGTCGTGCAGCATTGGTTTGAAGACTGGCTCTTGCACGACCCCCCGCCGCAATGACTGGTTATGCTCGAGTTAAACAAATTCCAAGAATTTTGTTACAAGCGGCGACCCCCTACCTAACGGCAGGGGGTAACTTTTTAGCGTCCACGAAGCTACTTTCGATTAAGTCGGTATCAATGGTCTGAGACCATCCCCTACAGATTTAAGGGTCGTTCTTGGAGCGCCCAATTTTCGAGAGCAACCCACCACCAATAAGCCCGACAATCACACCCATGACCGCCCAGAAGCTCGAGCCGGTCATGAAGCTGCCTGGCAAGACGCCCACACCCTGAAACAACCAGATAAAACCAATAAACACGCAGATAAAGCCCAGAACGTTACGAACGGTGTTAATCATCTCGAGTCTCCCCTATGGCTTAAGTTTACCCGAGTTTGGAGTGAAGTTTTGTATTGCAGGAGCTTCTTTCAAGCGTCCAGACGGTATCCGACGCCCCAAACGCTGACCACCCGTTCGCCCTCCTCGAGCAACTTGCGGCGAAGTCGAACCACTGTCGTGTCCACCACGCGGTCAGAGCCTTCAAAACTGGTTCCCCAAATCCGCTCGAGCAAATAATCCCTCGAAAACGTACGTCCAGGATGATGCGCCAGCATTAAAAGCAAGTCGTATTCACGGGGCGTCAGGTCGGTCACGGTGCTACCGATTTTCACAGACCGAGCGGCAAGATCAATCTCGAGTTTGCCCAGACGGATCACCTCGACGCTGGCGGCGGTGGCTTCTTTGGTGATTTGCGAACGGCGCAACATCGCACGCACCCGAGCCAGCATTTCACGCAAGCTGAACGGTTTGGCAATGTAATCGTCCGCACCGACCTCGAAACCCAAGACCCGATCAGATTCCTCGGCTCGAGCGGTCAGCATCAAAATCGGCACGGTGGCGCTCGTGGCGTGTTCCAAACCCGCGCTTTCAAAAGAGACGTTGTTCAGTGGCACCCGAGGTTGACGAATTCGCCGTGCGACCTCCAAACCGTCAAGCCCTGGCAGCATCAAATCCAGAATGATCAGGTCAAACGTCGTAAACCGACACGATTCGAGCGCGTTTCTGCCGTCGCGCTCGAGTTCGACGGTGTGACCCTCACCTTGCAGGTGTTGCTGTAAAAGCGAACCCAATTCTGGTTCGTCTTCGACGATCAGTAGTTTTGCCACAAAAATTCCTCCTCGAGTGAAAGTATTTTAACTGACGAATCGAGGAGAAAGCTTTAAAACAGACTTTTGATGAGTGCGGCGTCATAAATGCCCGTTAAACTAAAGTCATGCAAGACACTCGAGGTTCAAAAATGAGATGGGAAAGCGCTTTTGGTTCTCGAGGCACAATGATTTTTGTTTTTATATTGATTGCTCTTGAGGTTTTAGCACTTTTGGGTACGATTCTTTTGCCAGGATTCTTTCAAGATAATTTCGCTAGGTTTATTTTATTTGGACTGATTCATCTGACTTTTACGGTTTCATCTTTTGTCTTTCTGATTCTTGGTTTAGCAAAATTAAGAGAAAAAAAATTCGCAGCACTTAACCCATACTGCATTCTGATGGTGGCTGGAGTTGCATTGTTCTTTGTGAATCAAAAGGCAATGACCATCAGGTTTTTGATTTTCCGCAATTTATACATGGATATTGCTGTTCGAGTGGTCAATCAGGAATTCCCACTTCGGGATTCTGAAGATCAAAGATACAACCGTCCACTTTTACCTGTAGTTGTACCTTCGAGATTCTTTCTGGTGGGTTACGGTCAGAATGCACAGGTTCAATGGACGGAAATAGATAAGAATTCACTTGTCTTTTTTATTCATTCAGGGATTATTTTTGAGCAGTGTGGTTACATGTACAGTTCGATCAATATCATGCCAGATGTTAGCGTTTTCGATTTTGGCTGGGGTGCTCGAGGGAGATTTAATTCAATAGCACCCAATTGGTTTTATGGCTGCATAAAGTACGACTGAAACAATGACTCGACTACCTATTATCCCCCGAACCTTTGATCTGATCCCGCTCGAGACGGTCAAACAATTTGGTCAAATTGCTACTCGCCACATCCTCGAGCGTCACGCCAAGTTCGGTGGCGATTTGCGCCAGATACCAGAGCACATCGCCCAATTCTTGCTTCAAAGCCTCGCGGTCTGCGTCGTCGATCACACCGTTTTTGTCCCTGAAAAGTTTTTTGACCTTGCCCGCAAATTCGCCCGCCTCGTTGGTCAAGCCAAGCGTCGGGTAGACAATTGGGTGATCGGTTTTGACCACCTGCGCGGTTCTTCTCGAGAGGGTTTGGTATTCGTCAAGGCTGGTTACGGTCACGGTTTTGGTCATAAATTCCTTTACTCTCGAGCAGCTTATTCCAACACCGGACGCATGAAACGCCGTTCGTACTTCACGATGCAGTGCGTGTCCTCGGCAAGTTTGATGGCAGCTTGGCAGTGCGGGTCGAACGGGATTTTGAGACGGTAGGTTTCGTAAGCTGCCAGACTTGGAAAACTGAACAAAGCGTAAGCAACCGTGTTTCCACTCTCATACGGCAGAAAATAACCATGATGCTTGCCGCCCATCGCGTTCACGAGCGGAATCCAGAGTTTGGCGTAACGCTCGAAATCCTCGAGCTTGTACGGGTCAATTTCATACTCGAGATAACAGGTCACCATTTTTCCCTCTCATCCCCGACCCGTCTTGGTTTCAAAACGCACCTACGGGCGAAACCGCTTCTCTCCGAGGAGAGAAGGGAGCTTTATTGCATTCTCGAGAAGCCAAAGTATTTCGTTATGAACCCTCTTTCGCGCAGCGAGAGAGGGTGACGAGCCTCGGCGAGTCGGGTGAGAGCTTCAAGCGAGAGATGAATTCCCCAGTTTGCTTTTACGCTTTAATCCAGTGCCGCAACGCCAGGCAAAATCTTACCTTCAAGAAGCTCGAGACTCGCGCCGCCGCCGGTGGAAATGTGGCTGATCTTGTCGGCTTGTCCACTTTGATGAATCGCGCTGACGCTGTCGCCGCCGCCAATCACGGTGTACGCGCCTTGAAGTTCGGCTACAACTTTGGCAATGGCGTTTGTGCCTGTGGCGAATTTCTCGAATTCAAAGACGCCCATTGGTCCATTCCAGAACACGGTTTTTGCGCCTTCAAGGGCGCTCGAAAAGGCTTTGATGCTGTCCGGTCCAATGTCCATGCCTTCCCAGTCGTCGGGAATATCATTGGTTGGGAACACTTTGGTGTTCGCGTCGTTGGAAAATCCATCGCCAGCCAAGGTGTCGGTTGGCAGCACGATCTTGCCTGGGTATTGCTCGAGCAGGCGCTTGGCGGTGTCCAGGTAATCGTCTTCGTGAATGCTCTTGCCGATCTTGCCACCCGTGGCTTTGACGAAGGTGTACGCCATGCCGCCACCGATCAGCATTCGGTCCACTTTGGGTAGCAGATTTTCAATCACTTTGAGCTTGTCCGAAACTTTCGCCCCACCAATGATCACAATGTACGGCGAAACAGGATTTTCGGTTAATGAACCAAGCGCCTTGACTTCAGCCTCGAGCAAGATACCGCCAGCATGAGGCAGCAGTCCCGCCACGCCCGAAACGCTCGAGTGGGCACGGTGCGCACTGCCGAACGCATCAAGCACGAACGCGTCGCCCAAAGCGGCAAGTGAGCGGTTCAGTTCGGGATCATTTTTCTCCTCGCCAGATTCAAAACGAACATTCTCGAGCAACGCCACCTCGCCAGGTTTGATGCCCTCGAGTGCTTTTGCGGTCTCGAGGCTGGCGGGTTTTGAAGGAATGTACTTCACGGGTTTGCCCAGCACCTTCTCGAGTTGCGCCGCCACAGGCGCGAGACGGAATTTGTCATCCACACCTTTGGGGCGTCCCAAATGCGACATCAAAAT
>JAYTKL010000294.1:0-3575 GCA_043730305.1 Deinococcales bacterium
ACCTCGAGTTGCGAGTTGTTCAGGTGCATGTATTCAATAAACCGCACGTGCAAGGGTTTCTCGAGCGAAAGTCTTGCCATGTTGATGATCTCGAGGTCGTTGATGCCGCGAATGCTGACGGCGTTAATTTTGACGGGATGCAGGTTTAACTCGAGCGCGAGGTCTATCGCGTCGAGCACGACCTTTACGTCTCCTCCACCGGTGGCTTTGGCAAACACGGTTTGGTCTACGGCGTCTAAAGAAATGTTGACGCGGTTTAAGCCAGCGATCAGCAGTTCTTTGTGACGGCGACGAAACAGCGTGCCGTTGGTGGTAATGGCAATGTCTTTGATGCCTGGGGTGGCGGCTGCGTTCGCCATCATTTCGGGCAGTTCTTTACGCAGTAAGGGTTCGCCGCCCGTAAAACGTGCGGCGTCCAAACCGAGCAGTGCGGAGGCGCGAACGAAATTATCCACGTCTTTAACGCTGAGCACGCCAACGGGTTCTGGGTGCGTGTGACCGAGCGGGTCGCAGTAGGTGCAGTGGTAATTGCAGCGCGGTGTGACCGAAATCCGAAGATCACGAATGATACGCCCAAAACGGTCTATCAGGGCTGTTGGACGACTAATCGTGGTCTGCTCGAGATTCATGAATGCAGTATTCTACGCGATTAAAACTCGAGCGCACGTCTTAAGGGTGACATTTCAAACACTCGCTGCTGGCTCGGGTTTCGCGGGTAAAATGGGTTCGGGTTGCTCGAGTTTGGCTTGCACGTCTGGGTATTTGATGATGTTGAACCTCGAGTCTCGCTGCGCTGGGGTAAATCCTGCATCGCTGATGTGGCGGATGATCTCGCGTTCGGTCACGCGCACACGGTCATGACCGCCGGCGGCACTGACCACGTTTTCTTCCATCATGGTGCTGCCAAAATCGTTCGCGCCGTAAAACAAGCCGACTTGTGCAACTTTAAACCCAAGCGTTGGCCATGACACTTGAATGTTAGAAATGTTATCGAGCGCCAACCTCGAGACAGCCAAATTGCGCAGGTATTCGTGAGCGCTTGCACCTGGGGCTTTGCCGTGCAGTCGGGTATTTTCGGTTTGAAGCGTCCAGATTGCCATGCCCGCAAAACCGTTACCGCCGTGAACCGCATTTGCACGGTCTTGTTGATCGCGTATTTTGATCATGTGGCGGGCGCGTTGGGTCAGGGTTTCACCAAACCCGATGACCATTGTTGAGATCGTGTACAAGCCCAAACCTTGGGCAACGTCGAGGATTCTGAACCAATCGGCGCTTGGAATGCGGGCTGGGGCTGCCTCGAGACGCACCTCATCCTCGAGAATCTCACCGCCAGCACCAGGCAGACCGTCCAAACCAGATTCTTTCATGCGGCTGATAATCTGGAGCGCACCCAAACCCGTGATTTTTTCGAGTCCAAGAATTTCTTCTGGACTGAAGGCATCAATTTTGATGTTCGGATGGTGTTTTTTTAAGAATTCGAGCATCTCGAGATACCAGGAAAACGGCAGGGCTGGATTGACACCGCCTTGAAGCAAAATGCGTGTGCCGCCGATTTCTTCGAGTTCGGTGACTTTTTGCGAGATTTGCTCGAAAGACAGGGTGTACGCGTCGTTCTGGCGTGGTGTGCGGTAAAAGGCGCAGAAGTTGCAGCCGACGTTGCAAATGTTGGTGTAATTGATGTTGCGGTCGATCAGGTATGTGACGACATCGGGACGGGTTTTTGCCAGCCGCATTTGATGCGCGGCACTTGCCAGATCGGGCAGTGGCAGGTGGTACAACGCGACAATTTCTTCGAGGTTGAGCCTCGAGCCTGATAGCGCTTTCTCGAGCAAGTCCATGGTGCAATGTTACGCCTGCCAACGGCGCAGGAACAGGTACACAACACCCGATCTACTTTTGGTTTACAAGTTCGGTTAAGATTGAGGCTCGAGGGGTAAAAACATGAAAAAAATTGGAATTGCGATTCTTGTTTTATTGTCAGGCTTTGCTTTGGCACAAACCCAAAAGAAAGTGATCGCGGCGGGTTATGCGTGTCAAACCAAAAGTTTGTTTAAAACCATGTACGCCATCAAAGACGCCAAGGCTCGAGACAAAAAACTCGCGCCAAACATTAAAAATGGTCAGTGCGTAAAGTTGAAAAAAGATGATGCTGTGATGCAAACAGGAACAAGTTTTGTTGATGACTTGGTGAAAATTCAATACCCGAACAAATTAACCTCGTTCTGGACTGCCAGCGAATTTTTGAATTGATTTAAACCTGGCTTTCTTGCATCGCTGGTAAGTCAATTTCTTTGATGACGGTGCGCCTTGAAGTCTCGAGTACGGCTCGAGTGAGGCGCACGATGTCATTTGGTGGAATCAAATCTTCGCGCTCGAGATTGCTCGACCAGGCAATGCTGCCAGGATTTAACACGGTCACGCCAATCTTTTGATCTCGCAAGTGCTCGCGCAGGGCATGGGCGACACCGCGCAAACCAAATTTGCTGGCAGAATACGCGACTTCGGGCATATTGCTGTTTTCCAACCCGTTGATGCTGCCAATCAAAACAATTTTCGGGTTGCTCGAGTTTTGCAGTTTGAGCAGTAAAGCTTGGGTCAGTAAAATAGGCGCGATCAGGTTCACCTCGAGCACAGCGCGGGTTTCGGCTTCGGAAACCTGCCCGAAATCGTACTGGCTCGAGAACGCCGTGCTTTCCCAGATTCCAGCGTTGTGAATCAGCACGTCCAAATTGGTCTCGAGGCTAGCGGCAATGTGTTGATGAATCCCAGCACTCGAGAGGTCAGCCTCAATCCAGTGACGCCTTACACCGTCCTCGAGTGACAAACTTGGGGGCGAATTCCTCGAAACGAGCCAGAGGGTATCTCCTGCTCGTCCTAAGCCGCGTGAAAAGGCATCACCCAAACCTCGAGATGCGCCTGTAATCAGAATGTTCATGGGTTGATTTTAAGTTATTTTGCAGGATAGGTTCAGCCAAGCATCGGTTTGGTTTCAATCGTGTTCAATTGATTTAACGTCGCCAGCAATGCCTGTACTTGATCTGGATTAAACAAACCACTGATACCTTGGGTGTGAATGTCGGTGAACGGGGCTTCAAACAAAGCCTGCTGACTCATTGTGCCATTGTGGGTTAAGGCATCAATGATGAAATTGACAAACAAAATCTGGTCGCTCGAGAAGGTTTTACCGTCCAGGTACGTGCCGAAAGCGGTTTTTGCGGCTGCCCGATCCAAACCGATCAAACTGCGAATAAACCGTCCCCAGAAGTTTGAAGTCATACCAGGAATGAAGTCCACAAGCGCTTAAACTCACGCCGCAACTCGAGGAAACTCGGTCAGCACAGCATTCCTAAACAACTCTGCCGCTCTCGATTGAGCTAATCTCCAACTCAGACCCGCTTCAATCGCTCGTAACGAACGCACTTCATAATATTGACATCCTCAACTTGAGCAAGACAGAATTGCTCTCATAGTGAAAAATTGCTCGAGCTTAAACATCATCCAGAAAGCGTAAATCCATCTCACTAAACACTAATCATTCTTGAAGCGTGTCCACCTGAAGTTGCGGAGGTCAATAC
>JAYTKL010000295.1:0-4336 GCA_043730305.1 Deinococcales bacterium
GCGAATCGTATCATATGGTTTTCGCCATCAGTGCGCTCAAAGCTTACCCTCGAGTTTTTGCGCAGATTTTTCGGGGAATTCTTTGTTTAAACGCACGTATGATTCGCCAAGCCAATGGTCAAGGCGTGGCTTTGGGGTTAACGCATCAAAAACCTCGAGCCAGTTTGCGCCGTGATAGCGGCTGGCGGCGTAAATGCTTTCGGCGGCTTGGCGTCCGGTGTCGTCAATGTAATTTTGTACCTCCACCGTATACCCAGCCGCGCGGTAAATTTTGCCCATCGCGTCGCCCAAGAGCGCACCGCGAATATGTCCGACATGCCATTCTTTGTTCGGGTTGACGCTGGTGTGCTCGACAATCACTTTTTGATTTTTGGGCGTGGCGGCGTACCTCGAGTTGACGACATCTTGATTGAAACTGGCAACGTCCACAAAAAAGTTTAAGTACGGTCCAACGGCTTCGGCTCGAGCGACGCCTTTGGGCAGTTCGATTCTGCTCGCAAGGTCTGCCGCAATTTGTACGGGGTTGGCACGTAAAACTTTTGCCAGCAAGAACGGCAACGGCGTGCCGTAATCGCCTGGCTTGCCACTCGGCGTGTCTTGAATCACGATCTCGAGGTGTGAGGCTTCGGGGGGAAGAAGTTTCTCGAGGGCGGTTTTGAGGTTTTGTTTGAAGTCCTGCATGGCGCGAATCGTATCATATGGTTTTCGCCATCAGTGCGCTCAAAGCTTACCCTCGAGTTTTTGCTGGTTTTTCTCGTTTTTTTCACTTTCAGACCGTATACTGGTCAGATGTTCCGTCGTAAACGCGAAGAGGCAAGCCCACAAACCTCCGCCGATTCCATCAAAGCGGCTGCCGAACTTTTAACGGTGCGTTCCGAAAAGCAGCTTCTCGAATTGGCACTTGCCCATGCGCTCGAGCTTGCACCAGCCGCCACCCGAGCCTATGCCGTGATTCGGCAAGGCACAGATAAAATCGCGGCGGTCAAAGGCTACAGCCAAGATTTTGTTGACCTGGAACTGGTCGGACCCTGGAATGATGGCACGCCGCGCATCTCGAGCAACCTGTCTGGCGATTTATTCAACCCCAACGTTGCCGAGGTGAGGGCAAAATTGGGCGCGATGGGTTTGCGCGAGGTTCGCAACGCCCTGATCGCTCCAATGCGTGATACTGGCGGCAGCAAAGGCGTGCTTGGCGCGTTGGTGCTCGACGCTTACGGCAATCAAAGTTTTGAACCCACCGTGCTCGAGGCTGTCCAACGCTGGTCTTGGGTGGTTTCGCAAAGTTTGACGTTGATCAGACAGCTTGGTTATCACCGTCAACTGGCGTGGCATTTGACTTTGGCGTTCATTGAAGCCATCGAAGCCCAGGACTTTACCCAACTTGGACATGCGCAGCGCGTGACCAGTTACGCCATGGCGCTGGCGCGTGAAATTGGACTCTCGAGCCAGGAACAAAACGATGTCTGGTTTGCCGCCATGCTTCATAATCTCGGGCGTCTCAGCGGTGAGGGTCTCGAGCCTGCCGCCGTGGCTGGTTTGGGCTTTAACATCCTGTCGCACGTTCAAGAACTCGAGGCTTCACGGGTTGGTATCTTGCATGTTTTCGAGCACTGGGACGGTACGGGCGCACCAAAAAAATTAAACCGCAACGCCATTCCAATCTTCTCGAGAATCATTGCGATCTCCAATGCGTACGACAGCCTCACCTCTGAGCGCGGCGAGGAACTCAACAGCCGCGAAGCGCTGGAACGCATGCGTTTTGAGGCGGGTAAAATTTACGATCCAGAATTGATCGAGCGTTTTGCCAGTGTGCTGGCGCAGAACAAAGCCACCGCCGAATTGCGTCAAGGCAGTTTGTTTCCCGCTTAAACGCTCGAACCCACAAACTTTTCTCGAGGTGAAACGATGCTCGGTTGCTTGTTCATTTTCGCGCTGGTGTTCACGGTTTCTGCGTTGACGCCCGGTCCTGATACCATGACCATTTTCAGTCGGTCGCTGTCTGGAGGGCGGCTTGCCGCAGTGCCTTACACCTTCGGGATTGTGCTGGCAAAATTAACACCCATGACCTTGGTGGTGCTTGGCTTGGCTGCGATTGCCAAAACTTTTGGCATGTTTTTTGTGATCCTCAAATTTGCGGGGGCAGCGTATATGGTTTGGGCGGGCATCAACATGTGGCGAAATCCTGGAACTTCTGAATCTCGAGATTTGGGTGCAACCGCCTCTTGGAAAGATGCCTTCACGGGGTACGCGCTGGGCATCAGCAACCCGAACGCCATCGTTTTTTATGTGGCGGTGCTGCCAACGGTGGTAGACGTTCACAGCCTGAACTTTGCCATGTACTTGGGGCTTTGTGGAACATTAACAGTCTTGATGGTTGTGATTGCAGCGGTTTACGCTTTTTCGGCAGATCGTTTGCGCAGCTTTATGAAATCCGCCAAAGCCGGCCGCCTGACCAACCGCGTGGCTGGCGGCGCAATGATTGGCGCTGCGGTGCTGGTTGCCACGAGGTAAAAATCAGAACAAAAGCTTGCCTCCAATACAAATTCCGATAAATTCTCCCTGGAATTTATCTGCCCTCTGCCACCCACGCCACTTGGAGTGCCCGACCTCGACCAGAATCCCAGATGACAAGTTTTACCATGGCATTGCTGGATTCAAAACATCAACGGTACCAGACTTCTTTGAGCACACGCATGACGTTGCCACCGATGGCTTTGGCAATGTCCTCGTCTGAATAATTGTGCGTAATCATCCACGAGACAATGTTGGGGAAGGCTTCGGCTGGACTCTCGAGACCGTCAACGAATTCGACCTCCTCGTAAGCCAGTTTCCCTCGAGATTGGGCGATGGACAGGGCTTCGGACAGGGTGTGATGCAGCCCAACGTGGTCGCCAAACAGCACGTCGGGTCCAAACGCGACGTGGTCAATGCCGACCAGTTCGGCGCAGTATTCAAAATGCTCCATAAACGACTCGAGGCTGTGCGTCGGTGTTTTCTGGGTGATCGTGGTGTGGGGGGCAGCCTCAATACCAATCACACCACCCTTGGCGGCGCAGGCTTTGATCGTCTCATCGTCTTTGAGGCGGTTGGAATTCCACAGGGCGCGAGCGCCGGCGTGCGTGATGAACACTGGTTTTTCACTTAATTCGATGGTTTCCATGCCGGTTCGGTCACCCGAATGCGAGATGTCAATCGCCATGCCCAGACGGTTCATGCGCCGCACCGCGTCGCGCCCAAACTGCGTCAAGCCGCCGTCGTTGCGTTCGCGCAAGCCCGCGCCGAGGGCATTTCCCTCGCTGTAGGCAATCCCCAGACAACGCACGCCCAAGCCGTACAAAATGTCAATCCGGTCCAGTTCGTTCTCGATCATGGCGGCGCCCTCGAGCGAGATGACAAAGGCAATCTGTCCATTTTTCTTGGCTCGCCAGATGTCCTCGGTGGTCAGGCAATGCACCACCATGTCCTGATGGTGAATGTCGCTCAGTCGGATGCCGATGTCGTAAATCACATCGTCCCACTTCCAGCCGCCTCGAGAGGTGATCATGGCGGTACCGTCCATCATGTTGTCAAACACGGCATCAAGCCCAGAGACCGACAAACCCTCGTAACCAGTAAAGTCTCGTCCCCAACGGCGAAATTCAAAGAATTGCTCGAGGTTCTCGGGCGCGATAAAGCAGTGATCGTGCAGTGAGATCACCACGTTCTCCTCAAACAGGCGCTTGGCGCGGGCGGACTGTTCACTGCTCAATTGAACTTTCATGGATTTCACGCGCTCGAGTTCTTTGGCAAGGCTAAAGACCTTGTAATCGCGTCCTGGCTCGAGGTACTGGAACGAGTGGTAGCCGCTGTAATTTTTCTTTTGCATAATGACTCCTGATTTAATTTTGCTTGAGGGTTTATTGCAGGGTTGGGTCGGTGGCATCGCGCAACCCGTCACCGATCAGGTTGAACGCCAGCACGGTCAGCAAGATCAGCATTCCAGGGTAGATTGCCAGCCACGGCGCGTTGTAAAGATAATTTTGGGCGCCGGAAAGCATGTTGCCCCAACTGGCGGCGGGGGGCTGTACCCCAACTCCCAAAAAGGACAGCGCGGACTCGGCGAGGATGGCGTTGGCGACCCCCAGTGTGCCGTTGACGATCATGGTCGGGATGACCTGGGGCAAGACGTGACGCAGCAAGATCGAATAATTTTGAGCGCCCAGTGCCCGTACCGCCTCAACATAAACCTCCTGGCGCACGCTGAGGATTTCGCCGCGCACCAGCCGCGCCAAACCCATCCAGGAGGTCAGACCGATCACCAGAATAATGTTCGGCAGGCTCGAGCCAAAAAAGGTCA
>JAYTKL010000296.1:0-5848 GCA_043730305.1 Deinococcales bacterium
CCTGCAACGAACGAAGTCTGGCATTTTCGTTCCGACCTCGAGCAAGCAAACAAATACTTTTCACCTGTCGTTTTAACACTCGAGTGCGGTTGCGAAATCACGGTTTAAGACAGACGCTAGAAGCATCTGACTTCTTACGGTATGCTCGAGTTCGATGAGCACGGAAATCAACCCCAAAACCCCAACCTCAAGTTCTCGCCGTATTGGTCTGAATTTCATTACGGAAATCATAGACCGCGACCTCGAGCAACAACGCTACGACGGTGTAGTGACGCGGTTTCCGCCGAATCCAAATGGTTTCGCGCACCTTGGACACGCCTTTGCAAGCCTTTTAAATTTTGGAATTAGCCAGGATTACGCTGGGCGTTTTGTGCTGCGTTTTGACGACACCAACCCGCACACCGACAAACCCGAATTTGTGGAATCCATCGCCACAGACCTCGCGTGGCTGGGCTTAAACTGGGGCACTGAAATTTCGTATGCCTCGAGTTACTTCCCAGAACTTCATGCCGATGCAGTGCGGTTGATTGAACGCGGTCTGGCGTACGTGGACAGCGTGACCGCCGAAGAAATGGCGCGACTTCGTGGCACGGCGCAAGAACCTGGCAAACCCAGCCCGTACCGTGACCGAACCGTGCAAGAAAATCTCGAGATGTTCCAGAAAATGCGGGCTGGCGAATTTAAAGATGGTTCGCACGTGCTTCGCGCCAAAATTGATTTGGCAAACCCAAACTTTAAACTCCGTGACCCAGTGCTGTACCGCATTGTTCACGCCGTGCATTACCGCACTGGCAACGACTGGTGCATTTACCCGAGTTACGATTTTGCACAAGCCATCACCGACGCGCTGGACGGCGTGACGCACAGCCTTTGCTCGCTCGAGTTTATTGACAATAATGCTGTTTACAGGTGGTTGATGGAAAATTTATGGGACAAAGCCCCACCAATTCAGTACGAGTTCGGGCGCAGAAGTCTCGAGTATACCGTGGTCAGCAAACGCAAATTGAAAAAACTGGTCGAGGGCAATCATGTCCACGGTTGGGACGACCCGCGAATGCCGACCATTGCCGCACAGCGCAGGCGCGGTGTAACGCCCGAAGCCGTGCAGAAATTTGCCTCGAGTATCAGTATCAACCGCACGAACCGTACCGTGGATTTGGCGATTCTCGAGAATGCCATTCGGGATGATCTCAACACTCGAGCACCCAGGGTGATGGCGGTTCACAAGCCTTTAAAAGTTGTGCTCTCGAACCTCGATACTGAACAACAACTCGAGATTCCGTACTTTCCGCATGATGTGATTGCGCTGTCAGTTGATGGTCTTGTGCCGTTGCCAAACGGTGAACGGGTAAACCTGGAAAATGCAACGCGAGCCGTAAATTTAAGCCAAGAATTTTGGATTGAACAAGATGATTTTGCAATCAGTCCGCCACCAGGATTCAAGCGCTTAATTCTTGGCGGGCGCGTTCGTTTGCGCGGCGCTGGCGTGATTCAGTGCGATGAAGTGATCAAAAATGACGCGGGTGAAATTCTCGAGCTTCGGTGTACTTTGCTTCCCGAATCCGAGAAAGCCAAAGCCGTGATTCATTGGGTCAGTGCCACACATGCCGTGCCAGCCGAATTTCGCTTGTATGACCGTTTGTTTAAGGTTGCACATCCAGAAGCCGAAGCTCGAGAGTTGGAAGAAGATGATGACGGTGAGGAAGTAGATTTCTTGCATTTCATCAACCCAAACAGCCTCGAGATTTCGCACGGTTTTATTGAACCCAGCATTTTAAATGACCCGCTCGAGACTCGGTATCAGTTTGAACGTCTCGGGTATTTCTGGCGTGACCCTGTGGACTCGAGTGCAGAAAAGTTGGTGTTTAACAGGATTATTAGCTTGAGGGATTCGTGGAATATTACTGTTGAAGGTGTGGGAATTCCTTCAAGTGAAACCTTTGGCGTTGGGAAAACTTCAATTGAAAGTAAATCAACAAACGCGACAATATCTCGTACACCAATTGAACTCACCCCCGAACAAAACTTAAAACTGGAGCAATACTTAAAACTCGAGATTGGCGAATCAGAAGCACGGGTTTTAGCTCGAGAACCAAAACTCTCAAACTTTTTAGATGCAGCATTTGAGTCAAGATTAAATGCTTCAACGCTTTCAAATTGGGTGGTGAATGAACTCGGTACACATTTACGAGAAGCCGAAACCCCTCGAGTCTCCCCTGCTCAACTTGGCGAATTGGTCAAATTAATCTCAGATGGCACAATTTCAACCCGCATTGCCAAAACGGTGCTCGAGAAAACCATTGAAACAGGAATTGACCCACTCGAGATCATTGCGCGTGACGGCTTAAAGCAAGTTTCGGATTCTGGAGCGCTCGAGGTGATGGTTGACGCCATCATGACGGCAAATCCTGATAAAGTTACCGCGTACAAATCTGGTCGCACGGGGTTATTGGGATTTTTTGTCGGGCAGGTCATGGCGCAAACCAAAGGCGCTGGCAACCCGCAAATGGTGCAAGAAATCGTAAAACAAAAACTTGAGGCTTAAACAACCTCGGGTTTGTAGGGTGCGCCGTGCGCACCGTTGGGAACGTGAAATTGGTGCGCACGGCGCACCCTACCCAAAGATTTTTGAGTTGAATCTAAACAGCCTCGAGATTCTGGGTTTGATTGAGGGGCGAAAGCATGATTTGCCCGCCGACGCTCGAGCCTACATTTTCGTCGTTTAACGCTTGAATGAACGGTTCGACCAGGTCGGGCGCGAATTGCTTTCCAGCCTCGAGTCGTAAAATTTCAAAACCGCGTTCCCAGGTTTTTGGGGTGCTGTACGGACGGGCGGTGGTCATGGCGTCGAAAGTGTCGGCAAGGGCAATCATTCGCGCCAGCATTGGAATGCTATCCCGCTCGAGCTTGTCGGGATAACCGCGTCCGTCCCAGCGTTCGTGGTGATGTCTGACGGCGCTTAAAATCACTTGGTTTTCGGGCATCATGGTGGTCAGAATGCGTTCACCAATCACCGAATGCTCTTCGATGATCTCGCGTTCGCCAATGGTTAAGGGTTCTTTTTTAAACAAGAACTCGTCTCTGATGCCAATTTTGCCGATGTCATGCACCCAGCCTGTGAACAGCGCCCGTTCTTGATCGGCGGCTTTCCAACCCAGCACTTTCGAAAGTTTGAGCGTGTAATCGCCAACGCGGTTGGAATGACCTGCCGTGTACGGGTCTCGAGCGTCCAGGGTGGTCAGCATGGTTTTGATGAACGCCACATTGCGTTCATGGTCTTGTTGGACACTACGAGCCAGAACGACGGCAACACTGGCTTGCGTGGCGAACGTTGCCAATACTGCCGCGTCAACCTCTGAGAACATGCGGTGATTGAACAGGGTGTCCACGTACAAGACGCCAATCACTTCGCCTCTCGAGCGCAGCGGCACAGCCAAGACGCTGCGAATGTCGAGTGCCAGAATGCTGGCGCTGGGGTCAAGGTTTGGGTCTTCTTGAACGTTGGTGGTGACTACAGGCTGGGCGCTGCTGACCACACGCTCGAGCAGCATTTTTGAGACGGTAACATCGCTGTCATTTTCTCTCGAGCGGCTGGCAACCACCCGCAAACCCGTTTTTTCGACCAGTGCGAGCGCCGCACGATCACCCTGCATCAAGACCACAGCCTCTTTTAAGACCGCCTCGAGCAGCGCCGTGGCATCAAAGACATCTCGTACACCTGAAAGCTTGTTGCCGATGCTTCGGAGGGCATTGAAGGCGCTGCGTTCACCCTCGAGTTGCCTGGTGACGGCATTTAACCTGATGCTGACGGCACTGGGTAAATTTTTGGAAATGTCTTTGAGTTCTTGAATGGGTTCGGCGTTCACGTTCTCTCGATTCGTGCCGAAAGCAATTTACCCGCCGCAAGCGATTCTCCCGATTTGCTTGCAAAACGCCTTCGATTGAACTTCAAACTAGCATAATCTGAACCAATTAGAAGGTTAAAATACCGCTCGAGCACGCACAAAAGAGATTTAATAGCGTTCGAGATAAGCATTCAAAGATAAAAGTATTGACTCGAGAAAGGGAATCTCGAGTTTAGGGAATGAATATTGTGAGCCAAAAACAACTCTATTTTGAGGCTCGAGAAGCTCAGTGCGTGTTGCGAGGGTCGAGCGCGTCGCGTAAACCGTCACCAACCAAATTAAATGCCAGTACCGCCAGCAAAATCGCAATGGCGGGTGCAGAACTTGCCCAAGGCGCTTCGGAAATAAAATTACGGGTTTCAGAAACCATTGCGCCCCATTCGGGCGTGGGGGGTTGAGCGCCAAACCCAATAAACGACAAACCGGCGGCAGTCAGAATGGCTTGCCCAATGTCAAAACTGGCTTGAATTAAAACTGGTGTTAACGTGTTCGGCAGCACGTGACGAAGCGCAATACCAAGCCTTGAAGTGCCAATCGCTCGAGCCGCCTCGACAAATTCGCGTTCGCGCAATGCCAGGGCTTGGGCGCGAACCAAACGGGCGTAACTGGGCCAGTTGACAATTGCCACGGCAATGATCGTGTTGGTTAAACTTGGTCCGAGCGCGGCGGCGATTGCCATTGCCAGAATTAAACTTGGGAAGGCAAAGAAAATATCGGTCACACGCATCAAAACATTGTCCCAAATGCCGCCGAATGTTCCTGCCAGCAAGCCAACCAGCACGCCAACGCTGACCGAAATCAGGGTTACAACCACACCAACTTGCAACGACAGCGCTGCACCGTGCGCGACGCGACCCCAGACACTGCGCCCGAGTTGATCCGTGCCAAGCCAGTGTTCGCTCGAGGGTGGCAACAAGCGGTTGGTTAAGTTTTGCGCGATAGGATCGGGTGAAATAACAGATGCCAGAACTGCGACCAACACCAGTACGGTGATTAGCACAAGCCCAACGATGGCGGCAGGGTTGCGCCAGAAACGCCTACTGGCTTTGGAAGCCTGTTTTTTGGCAGGGATTGCGGCGTTAAGCATAAGTGATCCTCGGGTCGAACAACGCGTACAACAAATCGGTCACAAGATTGATGATCGAATACGCCATGCCAGCCAGCAAGGTCACGCCCATGACCGCCGGAAAATCCAGGCTGATGGCGGCATCGGTGGTGTACCGTCCAACACCGGGCCAACTGAAAATTGTTTCGGTCAAAACCGCGCCAGAAAGCAAGCCACCCAAAACGCCACCCAAAACGGTCAGAACGGGCAAAAACGCATTTCTAAGCGCGTGTTTCACGACCACTTGAGCTTGGGAAACACCTTTGGAACGTGCTGTGCGAATAAAATCTTGACTGAGCGTCTCGAGCATTGAGGCTCGAGTCATGCGAGCCAGCAGCGCCGAACTGAACGCGCCAAGCACGAACGCGGGCAAAATCAGATGCGCGAGGCTGTCGCCAAAAACCTGCCAATCGCGTGCCAGCAACGCATCAATCCCGACAAAACCGGTGACTCGAGTGGGCGCGATCAGGTAGGCATCCAAGCGTCCGGGTCCTGGCAGAATACGCAGTTTGTTGTGCAAAAACTCGAGCAGCAAGATGGCAAGCCAGTAAATCGGAGTCGCACCGCCGAGAAGCGCCAGAAACCGAATGATAAAATCTGGGGGTTTGTTTTGATTGAGTGCCGCCAGAATGCCCGCCGGAATGCCGATCAGGGCTGCAATTAAAAGCGCGGTGATTGAAAGCTCGAGTGTGCCAGGAAAGAAATCGCGCAGATCGTCAATGATTGGGCGTCCCGTGCGCAAACTCGTGCCAAGGTCGCCTTGCAACAAACGCCCGACATAACTAAAATATTGCACGACAACTGGTCTGTCCAAACCGTTTTTGACCCTAAAATTGGC
>JAYTKL010000297.1:0-4975 GCA_043730305.1 Deinococcales bacterium
CGGATCATCCAAACGCAACGCCAGCGCCCAATACGACGTGCTGGATCAAACCTTTTTGCTCGAGCGTATCGGTACGGACGGCAGCATGGAAAAAATGGCTGAATTGTTCCGCGAACTCGACGGCAAGGTGGCGGCGTTCGGTTTGGGCGGCACGGATTTAAACATTGTGGCTGGCGATAAAACCTACAGCTTTAAGGACATCAAAGCGCTGGTTGCCAATGCCAAAATCACACCCGTTTTGGACGGCGGCGGCTTGAAGCACACGTTAGAGCGTGAAGCGATTAAGCAACTCGAGCCGTTGGTTGGTTGGAATGGGCGTAAAACCCTGATGGTTTCGGCAGTGGATCGTTTCGGCATGGCTGAAGCGCTGGCGGAGGCTGGCGCGGATGTCTTGTACGGCGATTTGATCTTCGGTTTGGGTTTACCGATTCCAATTCGTTCGATTGGTACACTGCGAACCTTCGCGCAGATTTTGCTGCCAGTCATTACGCAACTGCCGTTTAAATGGTTTTACCCGACGGGCGAAAAACAAGAAAAAATTGAGCGTGACGCTCGAGTCAAACATTACGAATGGGCGGATGTGATCGCGGGCGATTTCTTGTACATCAACCGGTATCGTCCCGAAAAATTGGTGGGCAAAACGATTCTGACCAACACCATCACGCCCGCCGATGTCGAGGCTTTGAAGGCATCGGGAGCAAAACGCCTTATTGCGACCACGCCCAAATTGAACGGGCGCAACTTTGGAACGAACGTCATGGAAGCTTTTTTCGTTGCGGCAAGCGGCAAAAACCGTGTCTTGACCGCGCAAGAATTGACCGAATTTATTAAACTGGTTGGTTTTAAACCCGAGGTTTACGAGTTGAATCCGTAATTTACTTTTTCACACTCAACCGTTGCGCCTCGAGCAGTGAAGCTTTCGCGTCCGCGCCACCAATCAAACAACGCTCGAGTTGCCCCTCGAGAATTGCTCGCCAGTCTTGAAAGTCAATTAAATGCGGCAGGTTGTAACTGCGTTCCAGCGCCTCGAGTCCGGCTTTCATGACGGGATTGCTGGCAAAATCGCCCAGCAGTTTGACGGCGCTTTTGCGAACGGGCAGGTAATAACTTAGCTTGTCAAATCTGACGATATTTTCTGGTTTGGTCAGGTATTGCCAGAATTCAAACGCACCCTTGTTTTGCTCCGAAGAGTTACTTTTGAACGTTACCAATTGGGTTTCGCCGGCAATGGTTTTGCCTGGCAGGGCTACCGCACCCACCTGGAATGGGGCGCTCGAGGGCAGGAACGGGTAGGCGCTGGTTGGCACAACTACCATGAAGGCTTTGGTGCGCAAGAAGTCCACCACGGCAAAATTGGCTTGCCCGAAGGTGCGAATGATCGCGTATTTGGGGGTTAAGTCCTTGATGAATTGCAAAGTGCTGATCGTGGTGGCTTCGTCAAAAGTGGGCAGGTTGTCCGATCCGAGCAGGTTGCCACCTCGGCTGGAGACCATCGAACCAAAAATCCAGGCGTCGGTGAAGAAGATCGCGCCTCTGCTGGTGCGGTTGGTCAAGGCTTTGGCAGCCGTCGCAAATTCGTCCCAAGTTTTGGGCGGGGTTAAACCTTTGGCTCGGAAGGCATCGGCGTTGTAAAACAGCAACAAGGTACTCGACGCCCAGGGCAAACCCAACCTCGCGCCAGCAACATTGCCGTTGTCCCAGAAGGTTGGGAAGAAATCCTGGGTTGTGCCTTTGGGCAGGCTTGCCACCTGCTCGTTCATGTTTTCTAAGACGCTGGGTTTGGTCAGCGCCAGCGTGCTGAAAAAAGCGTTGTCCACCATTGCCATGCCAGGAAGTCCACCTGCTCGAAGGGCAGCCGTGACTTTGATTTGAATGGTTTTAAAATCGCCAATGTATTGCGGGTCAATGACGTACTTGTTCTGAGATTTGTTGAAATCCGTGGCAAATTGATCCAGAACACTCGAGCCTGTCTCTTGACCCAGATAATGCCAGAACGTGATTTTGGTGGGGGCTGCAAGCGCATTTCCATAACCGAGCACAATGGGTGCAAGGACGGCGCATGCAAAAGAAAAGAAAACTCGAGATTTCACATGGTTACTATAGCCCGTCGTTGCTGAAAGCCTTGTGTGAAACACCCCAATGCTCGTTCAGCGCATCTCAATCAAGGCTTTAGCTTTTAATAAAAATCCTGACCATTTGGTCAGGATTTTTTGACTGAAAACGAAGTTTTAAGCGTCGTGCATGATTTTGTCGAGACGGTCAATCATGGTCTTGAAGGTGGTGGCGCGTTCGATCAGGCGACCACGGTGCTTTTCCATGCTGGCTTTGGCTTTTTTGGACTCGTGTAAAACCACGCGAATGTCATCGAGCGGCATGTCCACTTCGCGTAAACTGCGAATGCGTTCGGCGGTTGGGATTTGCTTTAAGTCGTAATACCGATAACCAGTTTCGTTGTCTACGGTATTGGGCTGGAGCAAACCTTCTGCGTCGTACAGACGCAAGGCGCGAACAGAGAGTCCGGTGAGTTGAGAGAAACGACCTATTGGGACGAGATTCAAGAGTGCCTCCTTGGTTTTCTTAAAATACGTCTTCAAAGAAATGTTTAAACACGTATTACGAGATTAAATCAGACAAATGTGCCTTTTTGACAAGACATTCCAAAACGCAAATTCCCCAATCCGAATTTTGGTTTTACACATTATCGCTGATTAAACGTTTTGAGTCTGAAGTATACCCTAACGTAAGGGTCAAGCATCAAAAAGTTTTGAAGATGTCGGCTTGAACCTTAAAATAACAATACTCTTCCTGGATAGATTTTGTGTGAATATTGCACATTCTGGTGTCTGTGATAGCGCTTTTGTATTGACACAATTTCAAAAATACAATGGCGTTCTCATTCAGGAACAAAAGCAACAGGACTGGGTTTGGCAAAAGTATTCTCTAGGGTAAGTGTTTTAGATCACTTCTGAACCTTATACAAGATTAAGGACTAAGATCTAAATCGGCATGGTCTATTTGAATTGAAGTTTAAATTTCAAACAGACCGGTAATCAATTCAAAAGCGTTGCGCCCAATCTCGAGGTGTTCACGCAAAAAGGGATAGCCCCAACGTGCAGGGTCTTTGATAGACTCGAGCCTTGCCATCAACGGGCGGATTGGTACGGGTTGGGCAACCTCGAGAAACCTCACATCGCGTTGCCAGGGTTTAAAGTCGCCCATGTCGGCTCGGTAGGTTGGGCTGGAATTTTTCCAATCGCGGTGAAAGCTTGCAGCGTTTGGCTGTCTGGCGCGATTTGCTGACGCGGCGAGTAATAAACAATCCACTCGTTTTCATCTTCTCGAGCGCCGTCTTTTTGCCGTGTCCGAGTTGACAAAATCCGCCCTCAATGCCGTTCAGAACATGATCGTGAGAGGCAACGCCAATCTGGTAACGCATTTATTCCTCCAAAAGCGTTTGTAAAGTCAGTGCAAATTTTCGAGGTTGCTCGAGCTTGGAAAAGAAGCTTTTGTCCACCGCTTCAACGGCTTTGATGGCAAGATTCACCAATGCCAACCCTGTCGGTGTGATGTTTAATAACTTGGCTCGAGCGTCCATCGGGTCGGTTTGACGCGCCAAATAGCCCTTGGATTCGAGGGTTCTGACCACCTGCGAGGTCATCATGACATCGGTGTTGGCGTGCTGCGCCAGCAACACTTGTGGAATGCTGGCTTCTTCGTTTGAAAGCCACGCCAGGCTTGCCAGCAGCACAAATTGCACGTGGGTTAAATCCATTGGCTCGAGGGATGCCCGAATTTGGCGCTGCCAGGCGTTGGTGACACGCCAGAGCAAAAAGCCTGGGTTGTCGTTGGGTTCGGAAAATTCGGTTTGAAGTGGCATGACCAATGCTACCTGACTCGAGATTTGATTTATTGCTCGGTAGCAAGTTTGGCAAGGGCAGCAACCGTGCTGGGCAACCGCTCGGCAATTCCCGCCCCGAGCGTGTCAACATAACGCTCCCATGCCTCGCCAACAATTTCGCAGTGGTGGGTGATGCGTGTGCCCTCAAAAGTTGGCTCGAGGGTGTGGGTGAAGACCACATTTGCGCCTGGAAGTTGGGTGCTGTCGGTAAATCCTCGGTTTGGCGTGACGGCAAGCAGAGTAAACGCCATTGGGGCAGGAGCGCCGACTGGGTGCAACGTGCCGACGCTGCCCGCTTCAAACGCGCCTTGCAGGCTTGTGGCAATCAGGTGGGTGTCCCAGCGTTTCCAGTTTGGGAAGTCGGCATACAGGGCAAAAATGGCTTCGGGGCTGGCGCTCGAGATGCTGCTGGCTTGGGTTGACCACATAAAATCCTCCTGGCTCGGGTGACCTCGAGCCGTAGCGTTGGTTGATGGTTTTGAATTGAGAACCGAGTTTGATTCTGTTGACAGATAATAAGCGCACTTATTAAAATTGTCAAGCGCTCACTTCAAGATTGGACTTGACTCGAGGTGATCCCCTACATTGAGTCGCATGACCACGCTCGAGACATGCCCTGGCTGCCAAGCGCTACTGCCAATGCTTGATGGGGCAATCCACCGTTACATGACCTCATCGGCGGCGTGTTGGGCAATCTTCAATTCGCTCAACAACCCAGAACGCCCTCTTGCCGCCGCACCGTTCAATAATCTGATCGTGGACGCTTACGCCGTACAACACCCTGGCACACCGTCGAATCAAACCATCAATTCGGTGGCAATTCATGCAATGGTGCTTTATGGGATTCTCGAGCGCGGTTTTAAGCCAGACCAGGCTTTGTGGTTGCGCCAACGCCCAGGACGGTTTAACAGCACTGAAAAACACTCGAGGTTTCACTGGCTCATACCGCCCGCGTTTGACTCGAGCTTGACCGTTGCGGATGTGGCGGCAGGCAAAACGCCCAATGATCGTTCAGAACTGGTCGAACGTTGGGTCAAAGACGTTTGGTCGCGCTGGTCCGAGGTACACGGTGGGCAA
>JAYTKL010000298.1:0-8107 GCA_043730305.1 Deinococcales bacterium
TAGCGCATCAGTTCCATCTTTTCGGCGTAATCCCAGACGTAAGCCCCAATCATGCCACCTTTGCTTGCTACCCTTGTCATCTCGGCAAGTGCGGCAGCCTGATCTGGAACAAAATTGAGTACCAAACCCGAAACCACCACATCCACACTGGAATCTGCCAGGGGAATTGCCGTGGCGCTGCCCTGGTGAAATGCGACACGACCCTCGAGATGCCGCCTTGCAGATTCAAGAAACCCCTCTGAGGGTTCGACGCCAACGACCGACGACGGCTCGCAGGCATCTAGAATGGCAGCGCAGAGCGCCCCCGTCCCGCAGCC
Organism: Deinococcales bacterium; assembly: GCA_043730305.1. Taxonomy (GTDB): domain Bacteria; phylum Deinococcota; class Deinococci; order Deinococcales; family JAAFIG01; genus JANXTZ01. The sequence goes on from JAYTKL010000298.1 coordinate 318, forward strand.
GATGTCCAACCACCTGCGACCAACCGAAACATCCAACCAATTCACAAACGAGGGTGCAACTTGGCGACTCCAGCGACCCACATATCGCTCGTAAGGGTCGCCGCGCTGCCAAACGTCTGGCACTTGAGGATTGTTCATGAGGTTGCTCCTCTCCTGGGAACGTCGTTCTGAGGGTCAATACACGTAACGGTGTCTGGAAATTTCTTCGTCCGGATGCTCAGTAAAATACGCGGCTTCGGCTTTGCGCACCGCCATAAAACTCTGTGCCAAACCACCCAAAGCCCGCAACAGCACCTCATTTTGCTCGAGGTTCGCAACGGCTTGTGAAAGATTTGAGGGCAGTTGAGTGATCCCTCGAGTGGCACGTTCTGAGTCTGACATTGCTGCTGGCGCGGTTTGAAGTGGTTCTCCAGGCTTTAGCTTGCGTTTTATTCCGTCGAGCATGGCGGCAATCAAGCCTCCCAGGGCGATGTACGGGTTGGCGCTGGCGTCGCAGGTTTTGAGTTCAAAATTAGTGCTTTTGCCGTTCACATCGGCGCTGGGCAGCAAGTGCGTGCTCGCCACGCGCACACTCGCCTCGCGGTTGTCGAGACCGTAACAGGCATACGCACCCGCCCACCAGCCAGGTTGCAAGCGCTTGTACGAGTTCACGCTCGGCACGGTCAGGGCGCACAACGCGGGCAGATGCTCGAGCACCCCCGCAATCGCGTGGTAGGCGAGTTTGGAAAGTTTGATCGGGTCGCTCGGGTCAAAAAAAGCGTTCTTGCCATGCTGCCAGAGCGAAACGTGCAAATGACAACCGCTGCCCGTACTCTCGAGGATGGGTTTTGCCGCGAACGAGGCTTTGAGCTTGTGCTGGGCGGCAATGCCTTTGACAATCGTTTTAAAAATCACCTGTTGATCGGCGGCAGTCACGCCCATGCTCGGCGCAATACTGATCTCCTGCTGCCCAGTTCCAGCTTCGGGATAGTACATCTCGGGCGTCAACCCCGCAGCCTCGAGCGCATCCAGGATTTCGTCAATCACCAGTCTCGCGCTCTCAAACGCGTCCAGCGTTGCGTAATTGCTCGAGTCGAGCGGCGTGTCGTCAGTGTTGAACAAGAAAAATTCGTTCTCGAAACTCGAGAAGACCTCAAACCCAAGTTTTTGTGCCTCGAGCAACTGGGATTTCAGGAACGTACGAGGACAGTGCACCCAGGGTTCACCCGCAACAGTCACCATGTCACCCAAAACCATTGCGCTCGCAGGGGCAAAGGGCAAAACGGTGAAGGTCTCGAGGTCAGCCATGATTCTCGCCTCACCAATGGCAGAAAGTCCAGTTTCGGGAATCACGGCATCAAACATCATTGGCAATCCTTGCTGACCAACCGTCAAACCCACGCCGCCCCGCAAAGCGCCCTCGAGTCCACCACGCCAGACCGCTTTGCCTCGAGAAATGCCCGCGTTGTCCACCCAACAAAAACGGGTTAAACGCGGCGGGTGCTGTAAAATTTGATCTTTGGTCATGAGATATTCCTGACTTCGCAAGCTCGAGCATCGGAGTTTGAATGTATGGCTATTCGCTGATCGCCACCACTCGGGCTGGAAAACCACTGCCGCCACGCGGTTTCGCCCAGGTCGCCATGACCAGCGCCCCGTGCTCAGGCACTTGATCCAGGTTCGTCAGCAATTCAATCTGCCAACGGTCTAATCCTAAAATATAACTCTCGAGCGACCAATTGCTGTCGGGTTGACTGGTGGCAATGCCGCCATCGGTGTCGGTGGTTTCATGCCCAACCGCCGTGATCTGACGCTGTTCAAACAAAAACTCGAGCACCTCTTTGGACCAGCCAGGAAAATGCTGCACACCACTGACGTCACGGTTTGCCATCGCGGCGGTGTCAGCCCAGCGTTTGCTCCAATCGGTTCGCATGGCAACAAACGAGCCAGCCGGAATTTGTCCGTATTTGGCTTCCCAAGCGTTCAGATCCTCGAGTTTGATGCAGTAATCAGGGTTGGCTTCGACCTGCGCCACCACGTTCAACACCACCAACGGCAAGAGCATCTCCTCTACCGCCAACTGCGCCACGTTGCGTCCGTTCGCGTGCATGTGAAGCGGTGGGTCAACGTGCGTGCCCCACTGTCCAACAAAGGAATACTGATGAATCTCGAAGAGCATTCCATCAGAAAGTTTCAAGAAATTACTGATCTGCTGGTCTGGCAACGCCGAGAATTTGGGTTGCCCAGGGAAAAATTCGTGCGTTAAATCCGTAAATTTTGCCTTCTTGAAGTGCTGATTGTAGACATCCCAAAGCCCCATAAAAACCCCTTACTGAAAACGGTTTCTCGAGAATTTGAACGAATTTTCTCGAGAAACCAGACTTTTAGCTCGCCCATCGCTACGGTTTTGGCACGTACCCAGGAATCATTTCCACCGCCAAAAACAAGGCTTTGTTCTTCACGCCAATCACGGTCACGCCTTTTTGCGGCACGCGCACGCCTGGAGTGTAAGTGATTGTTCCCGTCACGGCTTTCAAACCTTTGGTGGCTGCCAGCGCATCCCGAATTTTTGCGCCCTCGGTGGATTTGGCGCGTTTGATCGCATCCGCAATCAAGTACACGGTGTCGTAACCAAGCGCCGCAAAGGCATTGTCAGGGTCTTTGGCGAACTCTTTTTTGTATGCCCCAATGAATTTTTTGACGCTCGAGCTGCCAAGTTTCGCGTCCATGAGGGCGTGCGTGGTGAAGTAAACGTTGTTCGCGGCAGCCCCGCCGACTTGAATCAAGAGTGGTGTGTCGTAACCATCGCCGCCAACAATTGGCTGGCTGATTCCAGCCTGGCGCATTTGTTTGACCAGCGTGCCAATATCATCTGGCAGTGCCGAAACGAACAGCATGGCAGGTTTGACTTTTAGGGATTTGAGTTTGGTGATTTGCGCCGCAAAACTCTTGTCACCAGATTTGTAGGTATCCTCGAGCGGGATTTTGCCGCCGCCTTTCAGATACGCGTCTTTAAAGAATTTACCAAGCAGCACCGTGTATTCCGAGCCTTTGTCAATCAGCAGGTACGAGGTTTTGGCTTTCAAATTTTTCAAACTAAATTCTGCACCCACCGCCGCTTGCACATTGTCACCAAACGGCGCGAGGAACATGTAATCACCAATTTGAGTCGGCAGCAACGGACTGGTCGCACCTGCGGTCACGAATGGAATGCCTGCCTTTTGGGCTATCGGTCCGAGTGCCAAAGCGCTGTCCGAATCGGTAAAGCCACCAATTGCCACAACCTTATCCGAGTCAATCATTTGGCTGGCAATGTTGGTGATCGTGGCAGGATCGGTTTTGCCATCGTATTCGACCAGTTCAATCTGCCGCCCGAGCACACCACCTGCCGCATTGATTTCTTTGGCAGCCAATTTTGCGCCGTTACTGGCAGGAACATCAAGCGAACTCATGCTGCCTGTCAAATTGTAAGCATTGCCAATCTTGATCGGGTCGCCCTGCGCCCCCGAGAACCCTGCCAGCAAAGCGAGCGTGACCACGGATACCCCTGTAAATCCCAGAACCGTTTTCAGTTTCATACCCTCTCCTTTCATTTCTCTCGAGCAACCCCGAGTTGAAATCCAAAAAATGGTGTCTGACGTTTAGAATGTTTGGTGTTTAGGCTTTAATGTCTTATTCGTGGTGGCTGGCTTTTCCATAATCCATCATACCGAACCCAGACCGTGAAATGTCGAAACAAAAATCACGCTCGAGCATTCTCGAGCGTGATTGAAGGGCTAAAAATTATTTTAAAAACGGAATCGCGTTAAATCTCGAGCCAAGAATGTCTTTGCTGGGAATGTTCAACCAGTTCTCCAGCGCCGTGGTGTAGACCTGCCTGAAGTCGGTGGTAAAACGCGGATCGCCGTCGTCGAGTTTCTCGAGGTCGGGGTACGCTCCGTAAAGCCCACCTTTCACGCCCTTGCCGAGCGCGAACATGAGTCCCGCCTTGCCGTGGTCTGTGCCGGCGCTGGCGTTTTCGGCGAGGCGGCGTCCAAATTCGCTGAAGCCGATCACCAGCACGTCATCCTCGCGTCCTTGGGCTTTCAGGTCGGCGCGGAAGGCAATCAGGGTAGATGACAGCAACTCGAGCAGCGCGGGTTGGTCTTCCATCTGAGCGGCGTGGGTGTCAAATCCGCCCAGTGAGGTGTAAAACACCCTCGGTCCAACGTCGGCGGCGATCATGCGGGAAATGTCGCGCATGGAATTGACAAAGCCGTGTTGGTCTTCTGGGTATGCCGACCCCGCCTTGTACTTGCCCACGCCTTTTTGGACGGCTGCCATGTCGTCAAACATTTGCACGGTGGCTTTGCGCAGCACTTCGGCACGTCCTGGAAGCGGATTGCCGAACAGGATATCTGTGCTGGCTTTGACTTCTGGGTTCATTTTAAGTTGGAATTTATCAATACTTTGAATGCTGGGCAAGATCATTTCCGCACCGCGCAGCGCAAGTGGTGTGGTGTTACCAAAGTTGGTGGCGCAAAATGGGTCGCCGTACTTTTCGGCAATCTTGCCAATCCAACCGTCGGTCTCTCGGGCGGCAGGGTCGGCGGTGTGCCAGATTGCCATGCTTTCAAAGTGGCTGCGGTTTGGGTTGGGGTAGCCCACGCCTTGCACCAGTGCCAGTTCGCCGTTGTCCCAGAGGTTCATGAAGGGTTTCAGGGCGGGGTTGAAACCCACGTCGCCCGATAAGGTCAAGACCTCTTTTTTGCCGATGGCGATGCTGGGTCGTGCCGCGTAATACGCACCGTTGGTGTAGGGCACGAGGGTATTGAGCGCGTCGTTACCGCCCGAGAGTTGAATCACGACCAAGGTTTTGCCCTTGCCGATGGCGGCTTGGGCGGTACGGGTCAAAAACCCGGGTGTGCCAATGCCTGCCGCCAGTCCCAGAAATGATGTTTTCAAAAAATCGCGTCGGTTCATAAAAAACTCCTTTGTGCGGCATCTCGAGCAACCAGTTTGAACTCGAGCAGCGCAACATGTGACGAATAGGCAATCTGAAATTTGGGTGTCTCGAGCTTTAAGGTTTTGAATGGGCAAGTGCTGGCTCGAGCGCAGCTTTTGCAGTCGTGAACGAGGTGTTTGGAAAATTTGGTATTCATCTCGAGTCTCCCCTTATTTCTCCACTTATTGCCTGTTTCAAGCCAGGTGATAGTGCGGGCTGATCAAGACGATGTACGACAAACCCTTGGCAATATCTGGATTGTTGCGCCCTTTGGCAAACGTTTCGAGCGCTTTTCTTAAAACACCAGTTGGCACTTCACCCAGGAAGGTTTTTCCGATCAGGTCAATGGTTTCTTTGGTGCTCGAGCCAAGAGGGAAGGTCAAACCTGCAATTGGTTGTGGTGGGGTTTTGCCGTCTTGGTCTTTTTTAAACCTGGGGCGCATGGCAAGTTTGCCGCTCGAAATTGTGCCCATAAATTGAATGCGGTTTAAGAGTGTGGTGTCGGCAATCCATTCCAGACCGCCATCCCAACCTTTGACGTTTGGTGGGTAAAACGGAATTTGGGCTTGACTGGCGAGCAGGTTGACAAGTGCTAACTCTTGCTCGAGCAAGAGCTTTGCCTTGAGTGCCCTGAGGCTTCCAATCACGTACTCGAGCGGGCTTTTGATCAGGTTGTTGCGGTTTTGTGGCGCATAAAATACTTCGCTGGTGAAAATAAACCGCAGCAATTCGCGGATGTCCAGTTTGGAATTGATCCAAACTTTGATCAGATCATTGTGAATGTCTTCGGGCAGGTCTTCTGAGACAAAGAAATGCCAGATTTTTTCGGTTATAAACTTGGCACTCGAGGGATGCTGGGTCACGATTTGGACAATGTCTGTGCCGTCAAAATTCCCGCTTTGTCCTAAAAATGTTTTGGTGTCCGTATCGTGGTTTTTGGGGATAAACATAAATTGAATATTTTTGTAGCCTTGGGCATCTTTATTGCCGCCACCCTTAAACGTCCACCCTGTGAACGCCCTGGCGCTCTCTTGAACGTCTTTTTCACTGTAACCACCGTGTACGCCCATTGTGAAGAGTTCCATCAATTCCCTGGCAAAATTTTCGTTCGGATGGGCTTTGATGTTTTCATCGTTATCCAAGTAACGCAACATGGCTGGGTCTTTGGCAACTTGAAGCGTTAAAGCCTCGAACTTTCCCACGCCCAAGCGTCTGAACAGTTCGTTTTGTCGCTGCAAAGCAAAGGCGTTGCGTACCTTGTCCAGACCCGTGGCGAAATGTCCATGCCAAAACAGTGCAAGTTTTTCTTTTAATGGTTGGTTGGTGCTCAGCATTTTGTGCAACCACCAACCTTGCAAGGTCAGGACTGCCGCACCTTGAGCACCACCGATTTTCCCACCGTTGGCTTCCAATGCGTCTTCCAGCGTTTTTTCAATGTCGTGCGGGTTGTCGCCAGTTTGGTCGTTGCTCGAGAACGTCAGAAGTTGCTCGACTGCCAAAGACGGTCCAAGCAGCTGAATTTTTCTGATTTCTTCGCTCGTGCCGCCAAATCCCGCACGGCGCAGCAGGTGCGCGGCGTCTTCAAAGCTGTAATTCTTGGGTTGGTAAGGTTTCATTGTGCCTCCTGTCAAGATTTGTTGTTCAGATGAACTTGGCAACCAAAAAGTTCCCGCCACCTGAAGCTGCCGCCTCGAGACCGTGCAAAAACCCTGTACTGCTCGAGGTTTATGGCAATAAAAAAATACCGCCCTTTCTGGCGGTATTTAAATTTTTTGAATTGTGATTGGTTTATGCGGCGGCGCGAGGTTCGTTGTGGTTGTGATCAACGGCGTTGATTGGCATGTCCCAGTTGTCGCTCCAAACCCGTACGGCGTCAATCAATGGGGTTAACGATTTGCCTTTGGGGGTCAGGGTGTATTCGACCCGTGGCGGTACTTCGGCAAAACTCTGGCGATCAATGATGTTCTGTTCTTCAAGTTCTTTGAGGCGCTCGGAAAGGGTTCTTGGGCTGACGCGCAAGATCTTTTCGAGGGCGGTGAAGCGCTTGGGTCCTGAGAGCAGTTGCTCGAGAATCGTGAGCGTGCCTTTGCGACCAATAACGCGGAGGGTATCTTCGACATGTGATCCTGTTGGTTTCATGCGTTGAAGTATAGACTGCCAATTCTTACACAAATCTTTCAAATCCCTCCTTTAATCTCCCCCCACTTGGGGGTATCCGAGCAGATACTTTACACTTTAGTCGTTTGTGTAAAGGTTAACGATAATAATTTAAACTCGAGTTTAAATACAGAAGTTAAAGACTTTATGAAGGTTTAGGTCATGGACGACGTATGCTAAAAACCATGAATCCCAAACTGAAGGTTGCCTGGCTGATGCTTGACGGCGTCGGTATCGCCAATTTTCACGACCAGCACCCTTTGCAAAACCAAGTCATACCCACCCTCACCAAATTGGGAATCTCGAGTGTCAAACACATTTCCGAAACCGAATTTGTCAGTCATCCAATTGACGCAACACTAAACGTGGAAGGCTTACCACAATCCGGAACTGGACAAACTTCGCTTTTGAGCGGTATCAACGCCGCCAAAGTCATGGGCAGACATTACGGACCCTGGCCCGGACCCAGCCTCAAACCACTGCTCGAGCAAAGCCTGCCCGTGCAACTGGCACAGGCTGGTTTAACCGTGCGCCTCGCCAACCATTATCCAGAACGCTACTTGGAGGCAATCCGTTCTGGAAAACGCAAACTGAACGCCATTGCTTATGCCATGACCCTGGCTGGTGCAAAACTCGAGCACGGCATTCCGCCGATGCTGACCAACCCAGA
>JAYTKL010000299.1:0-12545 GCA_043730305.1 Deinococcales bacterium
CCACGGGTCTTGCCCGAACAGTGATCCTGCTGGTCCTGCGGGAATCGCGCCAAATGCCGCGAGTGCCATTGTGATTGCCACGAGCGGCGCGAGCCAGAAAATTAGTTTGTCGGCGGCGGTGACGACCAAATCTTCTTTGAAAATAGATTTGATCGCGTCTGCAATGGGTTGTGCCAGACCGAGTGGACCAACGCGGTTTGGACCAGATCGAATTTGAAAACGTGCCAGCAAACGACGTTCGATCAAGGTCATGTAAGCGAACGTGGTCAGCAGCCCAAGGACAACACCAACGGCTTTTAAAAGTGTGAAAAGGATATCAGTTAACATTCATGCCACCTCGAGAATCTTGCATCTGCACTTGAGCGTACCAAAAACAGTTTCGCCAACTCAATCATCACCACTTGCTGCCATTGCCACTTTCAAAACGGCACTCGAGCCAACCACGTCACCCTCGAGCGCGGGAAGGCTTGGAACAGTCGCAGTATTGGAAACTCGAGCGATGACAGTGTGGTTTCGTCCATTCACGTTCACCTCGAGTTTTTCACCATCACGCACACCAAATTTGCTCGCATCATTGCTCGAGAGCATCAGGTTGTCCAAACCGATGGATTCCCGAACCCGAGCGCTGCCCGTCAGCATTTTTTCTTGCCACATGCGCGGGGTCAGCAGCACGCCTCCCCCACCGAGGCGCAAGGTCGCGGCGGCTTTGACGGCTGGTTTCTTGCTTGGGAACACACCCTCGAGCGGAATGTTTTCAAAATCCAGTCCAAAACGGGTGTTCAATTCGCGCTGGGCGCTGCGCGTCCCGCGAATCTCGAGTTTGACATCGAGCGCATCTGCGAGTGCGGAGATTGCACCGATCAAATCCATGCTCTCGCCGCCGTTGACGGCTGCCTGTTGAACTGGCAAAAAGCGTCCCTCGAGGTTGACGGTTGTGCCACGTTTTTCAAAGTTGCTCGATTGTGGCAGCACAACATCGGCTTTGAGTGCCGCGCCCGTCAGTTGCGTGGTGTGAACCACCAGAAACTCGAGGTCTTTGGGGCGTTCTGCCGCGTAACCTGAGATGAACGCGGTTTTTAAACCTTCAAATTGCCCGTAAGTGCGTCCGTTTGCACCTGGTGTTAAATTCAAAAACTCGAGTCCCGCACCGTTTGCCGCCGCAGGAATCGGCAAGATTTTTGCGCCAAGTTTTGCGGCTGCCGCCAGCACACTTGCCGCGTCGCTAGCGAGGGCGAACGAACCGAGCACGATCACAGGGTTTTTTGCGCCAGCCAAGAGTTTAGCCGCGCTCGAGATGGCGGCAGTGGTTTCGGTGTTCGAGTTTGACTTGCTTGCCAGCAGTTGTTTCAGAAGCTCGAGTTCGCCACCGACGGCGTACACGTCCGAAATGCCAGCGTGTTCCATTTGTTTGACCCGAATTGGCGCGAACACCGCCAGCTTGTTGCGCTTGCGATCCATGCGTTCTTTCAGGCGCAAATCGGCAAGTGCCGTGCCGTGGTTGTACTTCAGGTCGCTGACCACGCCCTTCAACATTTCCTCGATTCGCAGGTACGTCGTGCCAGATTCCTCGTACAAATCCGCACCAATCACGATCACCGCATCGGCTCGAGCCACCTCGTCCAAGGTAGCGCGGTTGACGCTCGAGAGTGCCGCGTTCAAACGCGGGAAGTGATCCACGTTGATTGTGCCGAGTGCCGCCGCGAATTTCTCGAGTGCCACACCCTCCTCGAGCGTGATGTCCGCACTCGAGTACACCCCAAGTTTTGACTTGTCGGTGCTGCCCAGTCCAGCTTTGATCGCCGCGACCGCCTCATCCCAGCTTGCAGGCTCGAGCTTGCCATTCTTACGGATGAGCGGGGTTTTCAGTCTCGAGTCAGCATCCACCCACTCGTGACCGTAGCGCGTCGCATCGTTGATCCAGATTTCGTTGACGCTCGAGTTGTGACCTGCACGGATGCGCTCAATGCGTCCCGTTCTTGCATCCACCCAGATGCTCGCGCCGTCGGCGTTGTTCATCGCGGTGGTTTGGGTGCAGTCGTACTCCCAGTTGCGACCACGGAAACGCGCGACGTTGTCAAGCAGCGCACCCACAGGGCAGATATCGCCAATGTTGCCGCTAAAATTGCCGAGGTTGCGACCCGCCAAATCCTCGGATTCCATGCTGTCAATGTACGTGTGATCGCCGCGTTCGATAAAATCCAATTTTTCCTCACCAGGAATTTCCTCGAAATACCGCACGCAACGCTTGCAGTGAATGCAGCGCTCCTTGTCCAGCACAATAAAATCTGACAAGGCATGGTGCTTGTCGGCATGACGACGGGTGAACTCGAAACGCGCCTCGCCGTAACCATACTCGTAAGCACGATCTTGCAACTCGCACGCGCCGCCCTTGTCGCACGTTGGGCAATCAAGCGGATGGTTGATGAGCGTGAACTCCATCATGCCCGCCTGGGCTTTGATCGCAGGCGCGGAAGAGGTCTTGATGACCATGCCCTCAGAAATCGCCAGGGTGCAACTGGCAACCGTGCCAGGGAAGAAGAACAACTTCGGTTGACCCGTCGCCTCATCCATCATCCACGAGCCGTCGGGGTTCTTGCGGGGGCTGCCCGCCTCGACCAAGCACATGCGGCACGCGCCGACGGGGGACAGGTACTCGTTCGAGCAGAAGTACGGGACATCAAAACCCGCATGGAAGAGCGCATCCAAAGCGGATGTACCGTTGGCGACTTCGATTTCACGATCATTCACGATTACTTTAGGCATTATTCTCCCTAGGTTAAATACATAAACTTAAGATAAAATCTTTTAGTCCTTGAAAAGCAGGGCAAGTCTGTGAACACAATTCTAAATCCAAAATTGCCGCTAGTTCTTTGTTCATGTTCGTGTCATAAAAAGGTCGCCCGTATTTTCCTGATAATTCGATGAGCTTTTCTTTAGGCTTCACGATTTTATGAGGTGATGAATGAGGTTTTTCTTTACTTTTTCCTCTAGCTAATTTGTCAATTATATTTTGATCACACCAAAACCAGGCTTCTAATTCCTCTATTGGAATACATATGAACTGTTTAATGTTTGAAGGGACAGGAATATTTGCTAGTTTTTGGTATAAAGATTCACGGTCTTTATGAACACCAAGCTCTTTCCATCTATCCAAGTCATGAAGCAAAATCACTGCATCATATCCTTTGTCAGAAAACTCTTGCATCCACACTTTTGCCTTTTTTCTTAGGTTTCCACAACCTCCATCACTTCTTTCTCTAATTTTAGGCATTTGAGATATTTTATTCGCAACTAATCTTTGAATAATTACCTTGATAGCATCCGAATCAGTAGCATCTTCTGCTAGAATACCTATTCTTAAATTACTCATCTTTATCTAAGTCACCCCCATAAAGAAAGTCACTTAACTCACCATCATCATTAAGGTATTTTTCAAGATTCAATACTTGACCAACTGATAACTCTTGAACATTGATATTGTCCTCAAATCGTTCAACAATTCTAATTTCACTTGGCATAGCTTTATTTACCACCATAGGTGAATGAGTTGACATAATTATTTGCCTATGCTTTGAATAAGATTCAAGTGTAGCAATCAAACGTTGTAGGAGTCCAGGATGAATTGCTGTTTCGGGTTCTTCAATAATCAGTATTCCAAAAAAGTCTTCTTGTACCAAAGCTTGTAATATTTCAGCAATTCGACGAGAGCCATCAGAAATTAAACCTATGTTTACATTGTCAAAATTAATTGTTGCCGCAATTGGTGTTGACTCAGAAGATTCTTCATTGTTTTCGGAAGATCTTGAATAAAAAAAACGAGGTTCTATCGAATTAAAAACGCCAAGCCTCTTCCCAAGTTCATTTAATTCGGAGATCAACTCGGGTTTCCTCTGTGACCAATTAATTAGCGTAGAAATAAGCTGAGATGTTCGCTCATCAACATTACTGCCAAATGCACCTGATTTACGCAATCGTGGCATAGAAATCGCGATAGTATTTCTATCATCTCGACTTCGCGGAAAACCAGCACGAACAATGTAAAAATTATGTAGTATTTCACGAACCATATGAACTTCAGATGGAATGAAAAGTTGATCTGGTAGCTTTATAGCTAAAATCCCACGTCCTTCTGGAAGAGGAATAGTTACGTTACCAGTTTCAAATTTTGCAATTCCATCAATTACTTCCCAAAGTAAAATACCATCTGATGTACGGCAAAACTCACTCCATTTATACTGAAGTTCATAATCATCTTCACTCTTTCCCGTATGAATAACTCTTTCATCCCAGGCATAGCTATAAGTGACTCTCCTATCATTCGGAAGCGTTAAATCACATGAGAACTCTTTTGGAGCACGTTCGGGAGAAATCTGACTTGTAGCCACCTTAGCAGCAAGAACAATACTTTCAAGTAAAACTGACTTTCCTGCACCATTCTTACCAACTAGAAATGTCCATGTTGAATTGAAAGTCAAAGAAACCGAGTCTTCAAAACCAAAAAAATCAGTTAGTTTTACGCTATGCAACATAAGTTACCAGTCTATTCATGTTCAATCTCAATTTGAATTATTTCTTGCGAGTCCCGAAACTCCAAGCTGCTTGTTAAAGCACTATTTTGCTTCTCAGGTTTGTTCATGCCAAACATAAAATCTTTAAAATGTGATGGGTGCATATACATTCCATCTTCTTCAGCAGTAAAAAGCGGATCAATATTTGCATTCAAAATTTCCCATTCACCGTTTCGGATTTTCATGACTATGTCGTTACTGAAAGCCATCTCGAGATTCGGGATTTGCATGGTCAACTGATTTCCCAAAAACTCGACCATTTGCAATTGTTCAATGATTTTGAGTTGCCGAATTTCGTTTTGAATTTCCTCAAGTTTTAATGGCATAACTCGAGCATAATTGGTGCATTCAGGATCAAAGTCACTTGCAAAAATTGAGTTGGAAAACATGGTTTTGAGATTCATGATTCTTCCTCTAACTCGAGCCGAATCGTTTCATTCATCTCCCGTGAATGCACTTCAAGATGCGCCAGTGATCCGTACAAGGCAGTCTCGAGAATGTCACGGTCTGGATGGTTGACGGGCAACTGCTTCAAGGCTCTGATTAACTCGAGGTAATGCAATGCTTCTTCGGCGAGTTCATCCCACAAAGTATTCTGACCTTCAAAGTGATGCGGCATGACCGAATGATCTAACGTTTGCGTTTCAGGCGTTCCTCGAGACGCTGGATTTCTTGTTGCCATGCGCCTACCTCCTTTTCCCAGTGCGTTATTAAACCAGTGTTGGGTTGTTGTTTGCTGCGTTCGAGCGCAATTTTCTCGAGGTGTTCTTGAAGTGGAATGCTTAAACCTTTGATGCGCTTGCGAAGGTGCTTGTTTTCACCCATTGGCTATGTCCACCACTCCAAACTTACTTCAGGAAACTCGAGTGGCGTGATGTTTTGCCCTTTTGAAAGCGTGAATTTTGTGTTGTACGTGTCATTTTCCCTATCGCGGTAAACCTCGAGTTGTCCAGCTTGAACGTTCAAAATCCAATACTCGAGCACACCGTTTCGGGCATACAGTTTTTGTTTGTAGGTTCGGTCATCGGAGAGGGTACTGTCGCTGATTTCAATGGCAATGCTGATTTCGTCTGAACGCACGACCCGTGGTTGGTATCGCTCGAGTGGTGTGATCGTAAAATCTGGCACGGGCATGTAAAAATCTTCGATTAAACGCATGGTTTGTTGTGGTATCACCCTGGCTTTGCCCTGAAAGGCAAGAACCAGTCGTTCGGTCAGTGAACCCGTCCAAGTGCTGTGTCCGTCGCCGTCCGCGTTCATGTCAATGATCTCCCCGTCCAGCAATTCCACTTTGCGTCCGTACAACACACCTGTTTTGCCCATTTGCTCAAATTCTTGCACGGTAAACCGATGCCGACGCTCGAGCGGGGCTTGTGTTTGGTTTTGGTTGACAAGTTGAGTCATGGGTTCACCTCATTCTCGAGTTCTATTCGTCGTTCCAACGGTTGGCATACCCTGTGTACATGGGTTTGCCATTTTGGGCAATGTACTCAAATTCTTCTTTGAACAGGTTGTACGCGCTTTGCACGGGCATGATGCACGAATCTGCCAGCAAGCAGAACGCTTTGCCTTTGATATTCCCGAACAAATCCTCGAGAATCTTGACGTCGTTCGGGTCGCCGCGTCCCGAAACCAGTTTTTGCATCAATCGGTTCATCCACGTGCCGATACCCTCGCGGCATGGGGTGCATTTGCCGCAGGATTCGTGGGCGTAAAACCGCACGTAGTTGTACATCATGTTGACAATATCGCAGTTTTTTGGGATCAGAATGATGCCGCCCGTACCAAGAAAAGTTCCTTTGGCAGCACAATTTTCGTAATCGGCTTGCATGTCCAAAATCTCGTCGGTGAACGGCAGCATTGGGGTGCTCGAGCCGCCTGGGTTGAAGGCTTTGATAGGTTCGGTGGGTCCACCGCCCCAAGTGTAAATGATCTCGCGGTAGGTCGTGCCGAGCGGCAATTCGTACACGCCTGGGCGTTTGACGGGTCCTGAAATGTGAAATAAGAAATTGCCCTTGGACTTTTCTGTTCCCATGCTGGCGAACCAGTCCGAACCGTGGCGCATAATCAGTGCGCCCGAGGCGATGCTGATGACGTTGTTGACGGTTGTTGGCATTCCAAAAATACCTGCTTGCGCTGGAAATGGTGGTTTCAAACGCGGATTGGCACGAAGTCCCTCGAGCGAGTTCATGAGCGCGGTTTCCTCACCGCAAATGTAAGCACCAGCGCCACGGTGAACGAACACTTGCATGGGTTTCCCAAAACCCATGGCGTTGTCGCCCAGAAGTCCTGCGGCTCGAGCCTCGGCAATGGCGCTCTCGAGACGTTCGGCTGCCAGAATGTACTCGCCGCGAATATAGATGTAACCGACGTTGGCACGAATGGCGTGCATTCCGACCAGCATTCCTTCAATCAGTTGGTGCGGGTCGTGTTCCATCAGGTAACGGTCTTTGTACGTGCCCGGTTCGGATTCGTCGGCATTGCAGACCAAGTAATGTGGTTTGCCGTCCTCTTTGGGCATGAATGACCATTTGACACCCATCGGAAAGCCTGCTCCGCCCCGACCACGCATTCCAGATTTCTTGATTTCATCTTGAACTTGCTCTGGGGTCATTGCCAGCGCCTTTTTCGCGCCTTCGTAAGCCCCATTTTTCAGGGCGTACTCGAGCGTCCACGAATTTGGAACGCCAACATGCTCGTACAAGCGCGGTTTAAACCGTGGGTCTAATCCACTGGTGATGCTTTTGGGTTTTTCTGGCGCGGTATTCTCGAGAATGGCGGTCATGCGTTCCCTCCTATAACTTGTCCATCGCTGGTGACTTGCACCACACGACCATCGATGTGTTTGACAAAAACGGGTGTTGGTGTGTCATTGGCTGGAATGCTGCCATCCCCGCGTCGTTTCAGTTCCTCGAGCAGCGCATCAGTGCGTTTTTTGGTCAGGCATTCGGCGTATCCCGCGTCGGAGATTTGCATGAGCGGCGCTGTGCCGCACGACCCCAGGCATTCGACGCGTTGAAGGCTGAACAAGCCGTCACTGGTCACTTCGCCCTGGGCAATCTCGAGTTTGTCTTGCAGGTAATCCCAGAGTTGATCGCTGCCCGCCAGAGCGCACGAGAGCGTCATGCAAACTTGCAGGTGGTATTTGCCTGTTGGGATGCTCGAGTAGGTGCTGTAAAAGCTCATGACGCTCATGACTTCGGTGGCGGTGCTTTCGATGATGGTTGCGATTTCCGAGATGCGATCGTCGGAGACATAACCTTCCGCATTTTGCACTTCACGCAACAAGGGCATGACCGCGCTGCGTTTGCGGTCGGTGGGGTATTTCGAGAGGATATTTTGAACCAGATTTTGTTTATGAGCGAAAAAGTTCACGGATTAGCCTCCAAAGAATTGATAAACCTGGGACACTGTCAAATAAACTGTCAAGAATCGTGCTTGGGTCTGCTTGCATTTGAAAACCTCTTTTCTAAATTTGTAAGCTCGAGTGGTGCTACGGAATTTGCATTTCGTTGCGTCATGCGTCCCACTCTTCTGGTCCGGGTCCGTCGTAACCGCAAACACCTGTGCGTGGAGAATTGATAATGACTGCCATCATGTAATCATCGTTATCGTGTTGTTGTTTGACATGGGTTTTTGTATGATTCTTGCAAAACGTTTCCACTTCTTGACCGTCGTAGCATTCTGTGCAAATTTGGGTGGCTGGTTTCCCGCAAACTCTGCACATCGCTTCAATCGGTTCGTTGATCGAAAGCAAGCGAAGACTACGTTTACCAAAGGCAACTTCGTGTTCCTCGAGTACCGTCAGCAGAACTTCGGTGGTTGAACCGAAGTCGTACTCGTAACCAAAAACAATGCCAGTCTCAAGAATGTCTTTTAGTTTTCGGGTTTTACCACCAATCGAGAATTCACTCAGATGTCCGCAACACTCGAGCCAAGCGCCGCGTAAGAATCCGTCAATGCTGTTCAGGGTGGTGCTTGCGTCTACGGTGAAGGTTAGCCAGAATCGTTTGTCATAAGGAAATTCGGCTCGCATTAAGAACGCTGGTTTGGTTGGCTTGCCAGCATCATGTTTGCTGGTGCACTCCAGAGCGTGTTTTTTCATGGCGGCTTTGCCAACGTGTTGGTTGCAAAGTCTGCAAATACCTTTGGTTTGTTGTTTTGCCATGTTCACCACCACTCCAAAAGATCGTTAGGGAAAGCGAGTGGTGCTACGGCAACTCCGCGTTCAAAAGAAAGTTTAGTGCCATAACCTTCGGGGTTTGGTTCGCGGTAAACCTCGAGTTCGTTGCGTTTGACGTTGATAATCCAAACTTCAGGAATGCCATATTCGGCGTAGAGCACGGTTTTGGTCAGACGGTCATAACGCAAGGTGCTGTCAGAAACTTCAATGGCGAGAAGCGTGTCGGCTGGTGCGACATCGCGTTCACTGTACTCGTTTTCGTCGTAGGTCAATAACGCAACGTCAGGCTCGAGATAATCGTCTAAAACCCGATTTTGAATGACTGGGCATTGCGGTGAAACGCTGGCTCGAGTGCCGAGTGTTGCCAAGCACATTCTGGTCAAACGGCGAATGAAGGCGGCGTGTGGTGGTTTGGTGATGGGCATGACAATAATTTCTCCGCGTATCAATTCGACCCGTTTATTTTCAAAAAATCCCAGTTCGGTCATTTGCATGAATTGCTCGAGCGTGAAACGCGCAGGTTGAATGTCAGTCGCGTCAGGATGAATGTTAAACTGTGGATTTTGGGAATAATCTGAAATTTGCATTTCACCACCACCTGATCTGAGCGTCTGGAAACTCGAGCGGCGCGATGGTACTGCCTTTTAAAATGATCTGCTTCTCGAGGTACTGCTCACCGACGGGGTTTCGGTAAACCTCGAGTTGGTTTTCTTGAACGTTGACAATCCAGTAATCTCGAATGCCGTTTCTGGCGTACACCCGCAGTTTTTTGTTTTGGTCTTTCTCGAGCGTGGAATCTGATATTTCGATCACCAGCGCGACTTCTTCGATGCGTGGTTTTCGATCCGCGTACAATTCGATGGGGATCAACATAAAATCAGGTTCAGGTTGGGATTCTTCGGCAAGTATCACCATTGGAATGGCGGGACAAATTTTGGCTCGGGTGTGAAGTTGCAAAATAATGCGTTCGTTTAAGTTCATCACAAACGCCGCGTGACCGTCGCCCATTGGTGTCATCTCAAAAATCTCTCCCTCGAGCAACTCGTAGCGTTTGCCTTCCTCAAGTGCGTTTGCGGCACAGATACGCTCGAATTCCGCAACCGTAAAACGGTGCGGTTCGTTTAAGTCTGCTCGAGGTGCGGTCTGAGTCATGTTTTACCTGTCCACGTCGCCCATCACAGGGTCAAGGCTGGCAATCACGGTGATCAAATCGGCGAACAATCCACCAATCCCGATTCTCGAGAGGACTTGAAGGTTGACGAAGCTCGGGCTGCGGAAGTGAATGCGGTACGGCATTGATCCACCGTCAGAGACGATGTAACAACCCAGTTCGCCCCTGGCGGATTCTGTGGGCACGTAAGCCTCGCCTTTGGCGGGGTGATAACCTTCGGTCACCAGTTTGAAGTGGTGAATCACGGCTTCCATGCTCGTCTCGAGTTCGGAGCGTGGTGGTAGGCTGATCTTGCGGTTGGGGTCTTGAATTAGTCCTGGTTTGAGCTTTCCAAGCGCTTGACGGCAAATTTTGGCGCTCTCACGCATTTCTTGGACGCGCACCACAAATCGGTCAAAGCAATCGCCGTTAGCGCCAACAGGCACGTCAAAATCATATTGATCGTATCCCGCGTAAGGTGTTGTCTTGCGGTGATCGAGTTTGATGCCGCTGGCACGAAGGTTCGGTCCTGTCGTGCCAAGGTCAAGCGCCATCTCCTGGGTTAAGACACCAACGTTTTTGGTACGCTCGAGAAAAATTGGGTTGCCTTGAAAGAGGTTTTGGTACTCGTCCACCTTGGCGTCAAAACCGTCCAGAAATGTCTTGCAAGCCGCCTCAAAGCCGTCTGGCAGGTCTCGGTCTACGCCGCCCACACGGAAGTAACTTTGGTGCAGGCGTTGCCCGCCGACCATCTCGAGCAAATCGAGAATCGCCTCACGTTCTCGGAAGGTGTAAAAAAATGGCGTCAATGCGCCCAAATCAAGCATTCCAGTACCCAGAAAAACCAGGTGGCTCGAGATTCGGTTGAGTTCGACCATCAGGATGCGGATGTGCCTGGCGCGTTCGGGAACAACGGCTTCGGTCAGTTGTTCGACGGGCAGGGCGTAAGCCAGTTCGTAGCCAAGTCCGTGCAGGTAATCCATGCGCGGCGCGAAAGTGAAATTCTGGCTGTAGGTGCGGTTTTCCATGGTTTTTTCAAAACCGGTGTGCAGGTATCCGATGTGGGGCACAACCTTCTTGACGTTTTCGCCTTCAAGGTCTACAACCACTCGAAGCACACCGTGGGTGCTGGGGTGTTGCGGTCCAACGTTTAAACTCATGGTTTCGGTGTGCAATAAGCCACTGCCACCAATCAAGGATGAGCGTTCTTGTGGGATCACGACCTCGCTTCGAGTCTCGAGTTTGACTGGAGGTACGGTTTTGGTTTTCTTGGATTTTGTGTTCGGCTGCGTCATTTTTGTCCTCCCAGTCCTCTGGATTCTTTGTTGGCTTCGGTGGGCAGCTTGGGCACGAGGCTCGAGTCAATTCGAGCGCCGCCACGATAACCAGACAAACCCCCGTCCTTACCTGTCAAACCTGCACGGAAGGCAGCAGGGTCAATAAAGCGTCCTTCGCGGAAAAGGGTCGGGGTTTCACCGAGCGGGAAGTCTTTGCGCAGTGGATGTCCGTCCAAATCTTCTGGGGTCAGGATTTTGCGCAAATCTGGGTGTCCTTCAAACTCGAGTCCGAACAGGTCGTAAGTTTCGCGTTCGTGCCAATCGGCTGTTCCCCACAGGTCGGTCACGGATGGTACTTTTTCGCCGTCTGGAACGAACACGCGCACCAGCAAGCGCTCGCCCGTGACAGGCTCGAGCAGGTTGTAAATCACAGCAAAGCGTTCGGGCATGAAGGTGGTGAACTCGAGGTAATCAACGCCTGTTAAATCGGCGAGCATTTTGAAGCCTGCGGCTTTGCATTCAAACAGGAACGCTTTGAAGGTTTCCCTGGCGGCGTTCACGGTTTTAAAGGGCGTGTGAGTGCTCGAGACAATATCGTACCCACGTTCGGCAGCAAGTTTTAAGGCTCGAGTCAGGCTCATCGTGTCCACGCTTCCACCATCGGCAGTGGGATGCCCTCGTCACCGAAAGCCTCGCCACGGATTTTCTTTTGCAGTTGCATCACGCCGTAAATCAGTCCCTCTGGGCGCGGTGGGCAGCCTGGCACGAAAATGTCAACGGGCACAATACTGTCCACGTTTTGGACAATCGCGTAATTGTTGAACATTCCGCCGCTCGAGGCGCAAGCGCCCATGCTGATGACCCATTTGGGGTCTGGCATCTGGTCGTAAACGCGGCGCATGACGGGAGCCATTTTTTTGCTCAATCGCCCCGCCACGATCAAAACGTCGGCTTGGCGCGGGCTGGCACGGAAAACTTCCGATCCGAACCTGGCAAGGTCGTTGCGGGCATCGGTGCTCGCCATCATTTCAATGGCGCAGCAAGCCAGTCCGAAAGTCATGGGCCAGACCGAGTTGCTACGTCCCCATGCCACAAGTTTCTCGAGGCTCGAGAACAGAATGCCTTCGTTCTCGAGTTCTTGTACGTCTTTTTCAAATAGGTCTGCGAGGCTTGGCATTGTGGTTTCTCCTAATTATTTTTGGGTTGATTGTTGACACTTATTTCCACTCGAGGACGCCTTTTTTGAGGATGTAAAAGTATCCGACGGCGACCAAGACCACGAACGCCAACGCTTCCCAGAAGGCAAAAACACCAAGTTTATTAAAACTGACGGCGAGCGGATAAAAGAAAGCCGTTTCGATGTCGAA
>JAYTKL010000300.1:0-2244 GCA_043730305.1 Deinococcales bacterium
TAAGACTGAATGCCACGCCAAAACCTGCCGCGATCAAAACCAGAATTGCCGCCCAAGTTGCGCCCGAAATACCAAAACCGTTCCAGTTCAGGTTTAAAAGTAGTGATACGGCATTTGCCACGGTTGCCACCGTGATCCAGCCCAAGTACAGACTGAACGGCAAACGCACCAAGTAACGGTCGGCATTGTTCAAGTCTGGTTTTACACCAATCTCGAGCTTGTTGTACGCCAGAATCAAACTGACCAGCAAACCAAGCATCAAGACCATGCTGAGCGGCACGATCAGACCATGCCAAGCAATAATCCAAACGCCATTAAAAAGACATGCCGCCACAAACGGGTAACGCACCGCCCGAATTCTGGGGTTGCTCGCCTGGGCTGGCAGCGCTTGATAGACGGTAAACGCAAGCTGTGAAAGGTACAGGACGCTCCAGATTGAAAAAACATAACCCGCAGGCGTAAAAAAACTCGGGAACGAATCCGAAATTTCTTTGGTGCTGCGTCCAAACAACGGCAGCGCGACCGCCAAGGTGTTCATGACGAGCGTAAAGACAAACGCAACGATCACGGCAATTTGCGCCAGGGTATCGCTCGAGTTTTTAGCTAAGGTATTCATGACTCGAGTGTAGACGGATTGAGATTAGATTCCTTCGACCCAGCACACAATAGGCTCGAGCAACAAAAACCCCACCTCGAGACTCGAGATGGGGGTTGCCAATTGCTATTCGCTTTCTTACGCAAAATCCTGCATCAGTTCCTCGAGACTCTCGCGGCTCGGACGCAGCAAACTTTCGGGAAGGTGCGCAATGGCGGTTTCGTGAACGTCTTCGGTGTCAATAATGGTTTCCCTGGATTCGTTGATGTAGACAATTCCCGTGACCAGTTCGCCGCTGTGCTGGGCATCCTCGAGCAAATTTAAGGCACTCATTTTGCTGGTTGGGTCATGGTCTTTGCTGAGTTTACGCAGTTGCACGGCTGGACCGTCGTGAAGTTTGATGCTGACGACTTCACCTGGCGCGTAATCGACGACAATCTCGGCGAATTCCGGCACAAAGTTGATCTCGTGAATCGCCACTTCGTGTTCTTTGCCGTAAGCGTAAGATTTGGTGCTCTCATCCGCATTGTTGAACGTCACGCAAGGGCTGATGATGTCGAGCACCGCCACACCTTTGAAGCTCATGGCGGCTTTTAAAAGTTCGGTGACTTGTTTGGCATCGCCAGCAAAGCTGCGTGCCACAAATCCCGCGCCCGCCAGAATCGCTTCGGCGCACAGGTCAAGCGGTGGAAGTTCGTTCGTGCCAGCGTACTTGAGGGTTTGCCCCTCGTCGGCGGTGGCGCTGAACTGTCCTTTGGTCAAACCGTAAACGCCGTTATTTTCGACAATGTAAACCATTGGCACGTTACGGCGCACGAGGTGTTTGAACTGACCAAAACCGATGCTGCCCGTGTCACCGTCGCCAGAAACGCCGATAGCCATTTGATGGCGGTTGGCAAGCATCGCCCCCGTCGCCACCGATGGCATCCGTCCGTGAACCGTGTTGATGCCGTGCGCACCGTTCAAAAAGTACGCAGGGCTTTTGCTCGAGCAACCAATGCCAGAGAGTTTGATGACCTCGTGCGGTTTGATGCCGAGCTGGTACGCCGCGTCAATGATTCGTGCCGAAATTGAATCGTGACCGCAACCTGGGCAGAGGGTGCTGGTCAAACCTTTGTAATCGGCTTTCTCGAGACCAATGCTGTTGCGGTTTTCTAGGACAGCAGTCATGCTTTCACTCCTTTTGTAACTCGAGCCGCCACGAACGCGCCTGTCAGTGGCAGTCCGTCACAGTGAGCGATGCTGCGGATTTTGGTGGCAAATTCTGGGTATTCGGTGCGCAACAAGATCGCCAGTTGACCGTGTTGGTTTAACTCAACGACTTGAACTTGTTCGTGTGCCTCAATGAAATCGCGGATTTCATTGGCGAATGGCAGGGCGCGAACGCGCATGTAGTCAACATTCAAACCGTCGTCTTTCAGCATGGCTTGAGCTTCGACCATCGCAGGGTCTGAACTGCCAAACCCAATGATGCCAACTTTGTTGCCAGTACCGTGAATGACTGGCTTTGGCAAGATGGTGCGGGCGTACTCGTGCTTGCGGTCGAGACGCTCGAGGTTTTTCATCCAGTCGTCAGGGCGCTCAGAGTAGGTTGCCATGTCGGTGTGACCCGTGCCTCGGGTGAAGTAGGCTGCGCCCATTGCGTCCGT
>JAYTKL010000301.1:0-1200 GCA_043730305.1 Deinococcales bacterium
TCGCGCCAGACATGATGACATCAAACACGGGGTCTTTGATGTCGTAATAGGCTTCAGCATTTTCTGGAAAATACCGTGCCAGTTGATGCTTGATTTCGCTATAGGCGTCTCGAGCCAGTGGGTGCGAACGCAAATAATCGCGGCAGAGTAAAGCGTAACGCTGGTTAAAGCGTCCCTCGACTCGGATGTGAACATTGGCGCGACGTATCCCACTCAATTCTTGAGCGCAAAAATATTTTCCGAGTTCCGTGTCTGGCAGGGTTAAACCAGGCGGAGAGTGGTCACGAATTAAACCACTTCGCCAGACAAAACCTGCCCGCTCGAGTTTTGGTTTTAAGATGGCTTCCTCGAGTTTTGAAACCGTGATTTGAAGGTCAATCACGTCTTTGGCTGCCAGATTTGGCACGCTGGTTGACCCAATGTGATGAATCGCCAAAGCGTCAGAACCCAGTGCAGCACGGATTTTTAAGCCAATCTCGAGGAATTTTGCTGTCCAAGTTGGTTTGTAATCCACAATTTCTATCATGGTTTCGCCTCCGAATGACCTTGAAAAATTGGTTGAATTCGATTAGAATCAACCAGATTACCCGAGGTGCTTATGACCATCAGTTTAAACGAAGCCAAAACCCATCTTTCGGCATTGATCGAACGGGTCAATTCTGGTGAAGAAATTACCATCACCAAACACGGCAAACCAGTTGCCAAACTCAGCGCTGCCAATCAATCCAAACGCCGCAAGTTTGGACTTCATGAACGCGAACAAAGTGCCCGAGAAATCCATGAAGCCACGCGTCCACTTACAGATACCGAACTCGAGGATTGGTTTTGAGTTCGTATTTGCTTGACACGCACGTATTACATTGGCTTGACTTCAGTCCAAAATTGATTCCAAAGAAAACCTTCGAGTTGCTCAGCCGTCCGAACGCACAAATTTACGCCTTGAGCATTAACACTTGGGAAATGCAAATCAAACACCAACTTGGCAACTGGACTGAAGTGACCGACTTCTTAAATGAATACCACGAACGCATTCTCGAGTATCAAATGCGGGACTTGGCATTTGGCAGCGCCCATGCACTGACGTTGAAAGCAGTGCCGTTCATCGAACGTGCAGACCGTCCAGGGCAAATGCACCGTGACCCGTTTGACCGTGCTTTGATCGCCCAGGCATTGCATGAAAATCTTGTCTTGATCAGCTCT